>CAZHUG010000001.1:0-78776 GCA_964535405.1 uncultured Oscillospiraceae bacterium
CTTGAGCATCTTATCCTCGCCGGTGTCCGAGTCGGAGGACAGGTGGCCCACGTCGGTGATATTCATGACGCGCTTGACATTATAGCCGTCGTAGCGCAAATATTTCTCCAGAATGTCCTCTATGATATAAGAGCGGAGGTTGCCGATGTGCGCATAATGGTAGACAGTGGGGCCGCAGGTGTACATCTTGACAATGCTGGGATCGTTGGGAACAAAATCTTCCCTTGTGCGTGTCAGGGAATTATAGAGCTTCATGAGTCTCTACTCCTTTGTCGTCTGTATTTTCAGTTTATCCAGCTCGGCGCGCAGGGCGGCGAGCTCCTGTATAAGCGGGTCTATGATGTTAATCTGTTCCACGTTTCCGACGTAGTCAACCCTCTCGCCCTTGCGCTTAACTACGCGGGCGGGTGAACCAACGGCGGTGGAGTCTGATGGCACCTCGCTCAAAACAACGGCGTTGGCAGCCACGCGGCTGTTATCGCCGACAGAGAAGGGGCCGAGCACCTTAGCGCCGCAGCCGACCAGGACGTTATTCCCGATTGTCGGGTGGCGCTTGCCTGTCTCTTTGCCAGTGCCGCCGAGGGTCACGCCCTGATAGATGAGGCAGTCGTCGCCAATTTCCGCAGTTTCGCCGATGACGATGCCCATGCCGTGGTCGATCACCAGTCTCTTTCCAATTTTCGCGCCGGGGTGGATTTCTATGCCGGTCTTTTTCCGGCTTCTCTGACTTATCCAGCGCGCCAGAAGCTTATGGCCGTGCTCATGGCACCAGCGCGCGCGCTTATGGCTTTGTGTTGCTTTTATTCCGGGATAGAGCAGCCACACCTCGAATGAGGAACGGGCCGCCGGATCGCGCGCCTTATAGGCCGCGATAGTATCACGCAGGTCTTCGAACAATCTTATCTCCCTTTTTTTAGTGGCGAGAGACGTTAAAAAGCCTCCCATGCCCGGGGGCATGAGAGGCGTAATTATACGCGGTTCCACTCTCGCTTGTCACTCTCCGGCTTATACCGGGTCGCGCCTTAACGCGGCACAAACGGAGCGGCATTTCCTCCACTCATAGCTCCGGGGCGCATTTTCGCAGCCTGCTCACCAGCTCCGCTTTCAGCCTAGGCGGGGCATCTCTGTAGTGGGCGGGGGACTGCTACTTCTCCCTTTCAACGCCATTAACATTTCATTATATTAGCATAGCTCGTCTATTGTGTCAAGCTTCGAAGGCGTCTGAAAACGCAGTGCGCGCAGCGGTCTTAACGTCGTCACCTAAAATGGCGTACATGACGTAGTCGCCCTCGGTCCAGACCTCAGCGCTCTGGAGCTTTGGAAACTCCTCGGGCAGATACTCGCTCATCCAGCTGTCCAGGCGAAGCTGCAGATAAGCCTGAACGGCGGTCTTGAGTGCGGCGGCCTGATTGCTGTCGGCAGCCTTAAATATGCCGTATTCGTCGATGCTTGTGCCGACGTTCACGCGCTTTGCGACAAACTCGCTATAGATGCCCTCGTCGAGCTTCATCATATTGCTGACATAGCCTTCGTCAATGTCAATCATGCCGTCACTTCCGACAGCGGCGGCGACAGAGTCGGAGACTGCGCTCATGCCGGGGTCAGTTGCCTCGGCACCGCAGCCTGCCAGCAGGCAGATTATGAGCATCAGTGGAATTATAAGCTTTTTCATAAAACCTCACCTCTTACTTGTATGCGTGCGTACGCAGATAGTCCAAAACCGCCTGATAGCCGTCGGGACCCAGGTGGATGCCGTCGCCATTGCCGAGCGATTCGTCAAGGCTGCCGTCGCCCGCCTTGAGCACGGAAGCGCTGTCGGTGTAGCGGGTGCCTGTGGCGACTGCCACGTCATAAATCCAGCCGTTAGCGGCGGGGATGTTGGTGTTATTGATATCGCCGATATATTTATAATCGTTCTCGACGGGGTAGATGGAGTTGCAGATGATCTTAGTGCCGGGGCTTGCCTCGAGTATGCCCTCAATGAGCTTGGTATACTCGGCTTTAAAATACTCCTCATCCATGAATGACACGCCGTTTACGCCAAGGGTTATGACGAGGATATCGGGCTTTTTGCGCGTGACAGCGTCCACAATGGATATCTCTTCACTGCTGTCGGGATACACGATTGTGGCGGTGCTGTGATAAGCAAGGGTCAGGGTGCCGCTGGTCGGCGTCCAGACCTGCATGGTGTCCTTGCCGTCGGAGAGCATGCCATAGCTGCGCAGACCGTTTGTGGTGCTGTCGCCCAGGAAGATCATGCGGTCTATATATTCCTGACCTGCATCCTCACTCTCCGCCAGAAGCGTTGCGGGCTCCCCGGCGGGTGTGTCCGTCGGCTCCGGAGTTTCGGGGCTGCCGGTCGGGCTTGGTGCAATATCCGGGGTGGAGCTGACCGGGGGCGTGGGGCTTGTGTCTGTCGGCTCTGGCCCATCATTGCCGCAAGAGGAGAGCATAAGCGCAAAAACTGCCATGATCAGGCAGAATATGCTGGTGAAGGACTTGGAAAAATACACTGAATTTCCAGATCTGGTCTCATTTATTTTGTTCAAGCGAATGCCGCCTTTCCAAGAGAATATGACATTTTATCATTATTATTGCCCGTTTTCAAGGGCTGATAGAAGTGTGACGGGGACAATGCGAGCCCGGTTATTCTTGAGCGGAACCCCCATTATCGTCCGGAGACGCCGATGGGTCCACGACACTGCCCGGGTCGGGAGACACAGGATCAGGGCTTGTCCCCTTGTCGGGTGCAGGGCTGGATGAGCCCGGGATGCTTGTGCCGGTCGGCGTGGGGTTTGCAGAGCTGCACGAGGTGAGTATGAGAGCGACGAGCACTAAAATCAGACAAATGACTATGGCAACAGACCAAAACATATACATTGAATTGTTAGGTTTAGTTTTATTAATTTTGCTCAAACGGATGCCGCCTTTCCAAGAGAATACGCCAATCTTACCACGATTATATTAGCTTTTCAAGAGCGCACAGAAAGCGGCAACTTAAATTCGCACAAAAACCGCCGCACCGATAAGCTTCGGTGCGGCGGTAAACTGTTGCATGGACTGATTTACTCGTTATCTCCGGACTTCGCATCCTCGATGACCTTCTGCTGGACAGCGGCAGGAGCATCGTTGTAACGGACAAACTCGAGCGTGAAGTAGCCGCGAGCCTGGGTCATGGAGCGAAGATCGATCGCGTAGCTGGACATCTCTGCCATGGGAACCTCGGCCTCAACAGTCTGCATGCCGTTCTCAGCGCCCATGCCGAGCACTGTGCCGCGGCGCTTGGAGCTGATATCACTCATGATATCGCCCATGCTGGAGTCGGGAATGGTGACCCTGAGCAAACCGATGGGCTCAAGCAGGACGGGGCTGGCGTTTACCAGATCCTTGTATGCCAGGCTGGCAGCGGTCTTAAACGCCATTTCAGAGGAGTCAACCGGGTGATATGAGCCGTCATACAGGGTGGCCTTAAGATAGACCATCGGGTATCCGGCGAGCACGCCCTTGGCGCAGGAGTCACGCAGACCCTTTTCGACCGCGGGGAAGAAGTTTCTCGGCACGGAGCCGCCGAAAACATTCTCGGCGAAGATCAGCTCCTCCTGCTCATCCTGCGGCTCGAACTCAATCCAGACGTCACCGAACTGACCGTGTCCGCCGGACTGCTTTTTATGACGACCGTGAGCCTTGAAGGGCTTACGGATCTTTTCACGATAGGGAACGCGTGCGGGAGACAGCTCAACCTCGACACCGAACTTGTTCTTCAGCTTGTTGCAGAGCACGTCAAGATGAATGTCGCCGGCTCCGGCAATGACGAGCTGCTTGGTCTCGGCGTTGTTGGTGATGGTGAAGGAGCGGTCCTCCTCGCCGATGCGGAACAGACCCTGAGCAACCTTGTCCTCCTGACCCTTGATCTTGGGTGAGATGCACATGGAATAGCAGGGAGTGGCGTACTCGATGCCGGGGGCTGCCTCGACAAATTTGGAATCGCAGAGCGTGTCTGCGGTTTTGGTGTCGGAGAGCTTGGCGACGGCACCAATGTCGCCGCAGACGATCTGCTGAACCTCGGTGTTTTTCTTGCCTTGCATGTAGTAGATGTGACCCAGCTTCTCCTGCGAGCCGGAACGGGCATTGACCAAAGTCATATCGGGCGTAACCTTGCCGGAGATGACCTTGAACAGGGAGAACTTTCCGAACTGGTCGGAGATGGTCTTATATACGATGGCCTTGGTGGGGCCGTCTTCCTTAACAGGCTCGCCGCCCTCGCAGGGGGCAGGGAAGAAGTTCTTTATTGCGTCCAGAAGGACGGAGGTGCCAAGTCCGCTTATTGCGCTGCCGCAGAAAACAGGGCAGATTTCACGATCGGCAATACCGATGGCAAGGGCGCCATAAATCTCATCAGAGGTGATCTCGCCGGTGTCGAGATATTTCTCCATCAGCTCTTCGCTGGTGCCGGCGGCGTTCTCGGCGATTTCTTCATACAGCTCGTCAATGCGGGCAGACATGTCGGCGGGGACGGCAATCTCGCTGCGCTTGTTGCCGGCAAACTTGTATGCCTTGCGGGAGATTATATCGACAAGGCCGATGACCTTCTCGTTTTCGACGATGGGAGCGGTCATGGGGCTGAGCGAGGAACCAAACTTTTCGCGCAGGGTCTGTAGAGTTTTGTAGAAGTTGGCATGCTCCTCGTCGGTCTTGGAGACGTATATTGCGCGGGGCAGATCCGCCTCGCAAACGCTCTGCCAGGCTTTCTCTGCGCCGACGTTTATGCGATCCTTGGCGGATACGCAAATAATTGCCGCGTCGGCAACGCGCAGTGCCTGAGCTACTTCGCCGGCGAAATCGAAATATCCCGGAGTGTCAATGATGTTAATCTTGGTCTTCTGGTAGTCCGTGTACATGGTCGTTGCAGCAATACTGATCTGACGGCGGATTTCCTCGGAGTCGTAGTCAGAAACAGAGTTGCCTGCGGCGGAGCTGCCGAGTCTGTCAGTGGCTCCGGTGAGGAAAAGAATGCTCTCGGCAAGACTTGTCTTGCCGTTTCCGCCATGTCCCAACAGGGCAATGTTGCGGATGTCCTTGGTAGCGTAGCTCATTAGTGGTCCTCTCCTTATATGGTATAAACTAAAAAGTAATTCCTTAACAATGAAGGCACCCAATTATACAATATTATGAGCACTTTAGCAACAGGTTTTTAGCGAGATAGCCCAATACCCATCAGTATTGTGGGCACGAGCCAAAGAAATAAATAAGTCAACATGTTGCTTATATTGACAGAATCCATCGCGCCGGTGACAGAGAGTATGAACATGAGCGCCATACCGACTATGGTGCACACCAGCGACAGGATGGTGGAAAGTGAGGCGCAGAGGTACGAATTGCGTCCGCGGCTGTAAATTTCGACGAGCGTGCCGAGCCCCTCACGCGAGAGGATGGCCGCAATCTGACTTGAAATTTCAGGCTGGGCAGAGGAGATTTCATAGCGCCTTGCAAAGGACGGGAAATCGAAGCCGTCCGTCGGCAGGCGGAACTTCTGCCGTATCATCAGCGGGGTCACAAGGAAGTCGCGAATGGCGAAGACCGGATTGCGGCGGCCATGCAGCAGCTGCACCAGCGCAGACTGAACGGAGGTCACAGCCACGTATTTAATGGTGAATATTGCGGTTAGCTCGCCGTTAATGGCAAGAAACACAGAGCTTTTGCCGACGAGCGTCTGCGGAAGGCGCACGCTCATGAGGTGCATGAAGCCCGCACTGCCGCAAAGGACGTTTTCGCCGTTTATAAGCGCCTTCAAGCCGCCGCCCTCATGGCAGCAGAAGTCCTCAACACGCTGCATGGAGCAGTTGTTGCGCCGCACGAGCTCCAAAAACACGGGGGAGAGGCCGCTGCCTGAGGCGCAGATGATACTGCCTGCCGCGGCGATTGCACGCTCCGGCAATACACCTGCCAGAACACGTATGGTTTCAATGGAGACCGTGCTCGCAGGGAAAATGTCGTTGTCGGTGACGATAAGGTGCTTTGCCTGACCGATGTCACTCAAGCCGCCCCAGCCTGCCACAGCCGCGCCGGACTTAAATACCTGACGCGAGAGTATGGAAAAGGGCAAAGGACAGGCCAAAAACGCGGCAAAGGGAGCAGCGGGCGCGCTTATCGCAGCAAGTATCCGGAAGAAGCCAGTCCAGTTCTTGCTTATGACGGTTGAAATCGCGGACAGCAGAAGCGCTGCTGCAATGAGAATCGGTGCGAGCGTGGAGTAGGCACTCTCTGCCGCGTCCGGCTCCTCACAGCGACGCAGATATCCCGCTGTCTCGCGGTTGGATTTGAGTATAGTCGTCCCATCCTCGGCTACGCCTGACTCACAGGTGACGGTGTACGGCGTCTGTGCAAGTTCCAGCGCCCTGAGAGATGCGCGCAGTCCGCGGCAGGTCAGCTCAGCCCCGAGAAGGGCGAAGGCCATGGACAGCCCGGCGGCCGCGCAGAAGGGCAGACCCCAGCCGGAGTCCCCGATTGCGTAGGTTATTGCGGCATCAAGTGCAGAGACTATACAGGAGAATGCGACCAGTGACCACATTCCGGGCTTGCCGCGATACAGACTCATCATGCCGGAGGTGAACACGTCCAGACCCAGCACCACGATTGAAAGCTCCAAAACCAGACAAACCATGCTGCGAATGCGCAGATCGCTGCCCAAGGCTCCGAAGGCGGGCAGTCCGAAGGATATCCAGATGAGAACAACAGACAGCATCAGGGCTATCTTTGAGCGGATTGACAGCGAGCGCAGATGCCCCTCATAATACTTCACGGCGTCTTCCGCAGGCATCTCGGGGCCGAGTTCCTCCTCGTCCTCCTCCGCCACGGCAGAACCGCCCTTGCGGCTGTGCTTGCGCATGCTGATGAAGGCCATGAGTGAGAGAAATGGCAGGGAGAGCGTTTTAGCAAAGCTCTTTTCCTGCTCGTCCCTCTTCTCATAGCGGGGATTCTCGTCCTGCGAGCTGTCGGAGGGTGCGGCATACTGTGTGTCGTCCGGTCCGGGCAGCTCCTGTTCATATGTATCCCAATCATCCGGCACGTATGAGTCCGGGTCAAATTCCAGTTCAAATTCCGGCTCCGGAGTGGGCTGGGCGGTTTTGACGGGGGCAGGCGCACCCCAATTTGTGGAGCGGAGCTCAGCCTCGGCGATAATGTCCTCCAGCTTGTAGACCTTGACATCATCGTCCTCGTCCATTGCTCTGCCGTAGATTTTAACATCATCATCGTCAAAGACCCGGGGCGCCGGGGCATAACTTTTCGGGGGCGGAGAATACTCCGTCCCGTCTGCCTCACGACTGCCAAGCTGACCGGCAGCTATAGTCTCGTCCAGAGCTTCCATAACTATTCGGTGGCTGCGTCTGCCGATGTCGTCCTCCGGCTTGGGTGTGAGCCCGAAATCGCTGTACTCAGCCAGGATGTCATCCACAGAATAGCCCTCAGCGTTGGCGGCGTTCAGTATATCATCTATTAAAATGTCATTTCCTAGAAGATCCATGGTTGTGTTTTATCCCAGTTTCTGATTTTTTTGTCTAAGAACCTCGTAGAGCAGAACCGCGGCTGCTGTTGATGCGTTGAGTGAGCTTACCTGACCGAGCATGGGAATACTGACGAGAAAATCGCATTTCTCGCGAACCAGACGGCTCATGCCCCCGCCCTCAGAGCCTATGACGAGACAGACTGCGCCCGAAAAATCCGTCGCCCACATGGGGGACGCACCCTCTGCGGCGGCGCCGTAGACCCACAGACCCTTGGCCTTGAGCTCCTCAAGCGCAGACGGCAGGTTTGAGACCTTCGCAACTGCCAGATGCTCCGCGGCACCGGCGCTGGTTTTTCCGACTATGGCGGTGAGGCCGGCAGAGCGGCGCTTGGGTATGATGACCCCGTGAGCGCCTGCGCACTCCGCACTGCGGATTATAGCGCCTAGGTTATGGGGGTCGGATATCTCGTCGCAGACCACGACGAAGGGCTCCTCCCCGCGCTCCTGAGCAAGGGCGAGAATATCGTCTATGCTTGAATATTCACGGACGGCGCAGACGGCGATAACGCCCTGATGCGCGCGTGTGACGCTCATGAAATCCAATTTCTTCCTGTCACAGTCGACGACAGGGACGCCCTGTTCGCGGGCCTTGCCTGCGATGAGACCCAAAGCTCTGTCGGTTTCGCCCTTGGCTATATATACTTTATCAATGGCGCGCCCGGCACGCAGTGCTTCTAAAACTGCGTTGCGCCCTTCGATTATATCATTTCTTTGCTCGTCCATGAGTTCTCCATTTCTATATCGACAATAATACAGATACAAATATAACATATATATGTCGAAACATAAAGTAGTAATTTCAGCAAAAGTGTGCTATGATAATTTTTATCCACTTTTTACCCCTTTGGAGGATAGTTTATGAAAAGATTCATGAAGCAGATAGACCTTTTCTGCTATAGACACCCTAAATTTGGCATAGATAATCTTATGCTTTTTATTGTAATCGGCAATGTCGCAATTTGGCTTATTTCCGCCATGGATACGACGGGGCTTGTGTACGGCTATCTTGCCGGATACATGAGCGATGTGCTGCACGGCCAAATCTGGCGAATTGTGACCTTTGTCTTTATCCCGGACGGCTCCGGTTTGTGGCTTTTAGTGTCCTTGTACCTCTACTACTTTATCGGCAGCACGCTTGAGCGCGAATGGGGAGCGGGACGCTTCACGATATACTATCTCATAGGTATGCTGCTGTCGGTCCTGTACGGAACGATATCATACCTGGTTACAGGCATTGATATACCTGTGACTGCCGGATACATCAACATGTCGATGTTCTTTGCTTTCGCAACGCTGTTCCCGGATCACGAGATCTATTTCATGTTCATCTTCCGGGTGAAAATGAAGTGGCTCGCGGTGCTGGATGCACTGTATTTTGCCTATTCTATTTTCAGGATGATAGGTGCGGGCTGGGGTATGATGAGCTTCCTGCCGCTTATTGCGATCTTGAACTATTTTCTCTTCTGCGGAGACGATCTGTTCGGGGCTATAATTCCGAGAGGCAGAAGGCAGAGACGGAGCACAACAAGCTTCAAGCGTGAAGTGCGGAAGATTAAACACGAGACAAAGAACAAAAGCTATACGCGCAAATGTGCAGTTTGCGGCAGGACTGACGGGGATCACCCGGAGCTTGAGTTCCGATACTGCTCGCGCTGTGCGGGCTATCACTGCTTCTGCATAGACCATATAAACAACCACGTCCACTTCACCGAGTAGGGCGCGCAACAAATTTAGCGATAATGGTGGGGAAAATGGGAAATAAAGATAACAAAAAAAGCACGTTAAACATCATATTTGCCGCGGTTCTCGTGCTGCTCGTGGCTGTGCTGATATTTATAATATACAAATCAGCAAACGCAAAGCCGGCAAAGGACAAGGATCAGCTTGGCGACACGCCGCCGCCGACCGCGACTGTGCCTGCGGAGGAAACACCGGATCCGACACAGACTCCGCAATCGACGCCTGAACCTACGGTGGAGCCGACTCCCTTTGAGCCGTACTCACTGGATGGCACGCGGCCGGAAAACTATCTCGCCAGCACCGGCATAATGGTGGACGGTCAGATAGTCGATATCAATGATTACAGAAATGATACGGAAATATCCTTTGGCGAGGGCTGGGAGTATACCGATGTCAAGGGCGTCACCACCTTCCGCGGCAATAACTTCCGTGACGGCGGCGCATATGGCATCGCCAACATGAAGGAAAAGAAATTTGGAAGCTACTGGACTGTGCAGACCGCCTCACTCGGCGCGCCTGACGGCGAGGTCTGGACGGGCAACGGCTGGACAGGTCAGCCGCTCATCGTGGAGTGGCCCAAGGAAATTCGCGGGATAATGAACATGTACGACTGGGCAAAGACTCAGGACACACTCGTAGAGGTCATTTACCCGGCTCTGGACGGCTTTATTTACTTCATGGAGCTGGAGACAGGCAAGCTCACCCGTGACAAGCTGAACGTCGGCTACACCTTCAAGGGCACAGGCACGGTTGACCCGAGAGGCTATCCGATTCTATATGTCGGCTCGGGCTATAACAGCCACAAGGGCAATTCCCACGTTTTCGTGATAAGTCTCATAGACGGCTCGATAATGTATGAGTTCGGCGGCTCGGACAGCTTCGCGCTCCGCCCCTGGCCCATGTTCGATTCCGCGCCCCTTATAGACGCCGAGACGGATAAGCTCATATATCCCGGTGAGAATGGCGTGGTCTATATAATCACGCTGGGGACGCAGTTTGATCCGGATGCGGGCACTGTTTCCGTTTCGCCCACAAGAACCGTAAAGTGGCGATACGAGTCGCTCAGACATGCGAACACAGGCCAGTACTGGCTCGGCTTTGAGGCATCCCCGGTGATATGGCAGGGCACAATGATTGTTCCGGACAATGGCGGGCATCTCATCTGCCTCGATCTCAACACGCTTGAGGTCAAGTGGGTGCAGGACATTTTTGATGACTCGAATGCCACGCCCATATTGTCGATTGAGGACGGCCACCCGTATATCTATATCAGCACCTCCTTCCACTACGGCTGGCGTTCATGGACGACAGCGGATGTTCCCATCTGGAAATTTGACGCTGAGACCGGAACCGGAATCTGGCGCACTGACTATGAGTGCTATACAGTTCAGGGTCTCTCCGGCGGCGTTCAGGGCTCGCCTGCGATAGGCAAGAACAATCTTGATGACCTCGTGTTCTTCCCTGTGGCGCGCACGCCGAACGGCAGCGCGGGCGTGCTTGTCGCTCTTGACAAGCAGACGGGAGAAGAGGTGTGGAGCAGGCAGACCAATATGTACAGCTGGTCCTCGCCGACCGTCGTCTATGACGAGAACGGTGATGGATATATCATCTACACAACCACCGGCCACTATATCTACATCCTCGATGGGCGCACCGGTGAGAAGCTCGATTCCATGAACCTAGGCGGACTCATTGAGGCGACGCCTGCGGTGTTTAACAACTACGTTGTCGTCGGGCATCGTGCACAGCAAATTTTCGGCATCGAGCTGAAATAGAAAATCAGAAAACCCCCTCTTTCTAAACAAGAAAGAGGGGGTTTTGCGTTGTTTTAGATGTCAGCCTACGAGCGCCTCGGGTACGCGAACCACGTAGCTTGTCGTGTCCTCGGGGGCGTAGCTCATGATGGGCAGAAAGCGCTGATCGAGACTGCCGAGTCTGAGATAGTATTTGGCAGTGCCCAGGTCAGCTTCATACTGCCACGCGCTGCCTGCAGAGCAGTAGAAACGGTCGAACACCTTGCCGAAAAGGGTCAAATCCTGACCTGAGAGCGCGGACTGATTGTTGCGGTAGGATTCAGAGTCCACTATGGCAGATACTGCCATGTCCTCATAACTCATAGCCTGCGTAACGCTTCTGGCAAGGCCGCAGACGGCAGTGACGGGTGTGGGCGGGAAGCTCAGCTGCACCGTGTAGCCGATCGCGTCGTTGGTGACGGGCATGGACGCATTCTTGAGCAGAACCTCGTCAAAGCCGAGGTCTGAAAGATCCTGACACAGCTCACCGATGTATTGTCTGACGGTTGGGTTATACGGGTCGAGCCACATGCCCTCCGAGTCGGTGTATATGCCGGAAAAGCCGTTTTTCAGTGCACAGGATGAGGCTCGCTCCGCCATAAGAGCGTCCGTGCAGCAGCTGATCTGACCGGCAAGATATATGCCCTGAGTTTTTATGTAGTTTGCAAGATCTGCAAGATCGACAGTTCCGTTTGTGCCGTAGTCCCTCGCGATGGGGGAGCTGCTTGCCCAGACGAGCTGTCCGCTCACCGGCTTAAGCTCAAGAATAAGTGCGTTGGCGTTGTAGTTTCCCATCAGGGCAATGTACTTATCCACGCCCTCACGGTTCACCGACGCTGCCGGAACGAGCAGGGCGCGCACGTCGTCAAGATCCTCGCCGGCTTCGGCCTCAAGCTTGCTGTAATCCGGGTCGGCAAACACCAGCTCGGTCTGGACAGTGTCAAAGCCGCGGATGCCACCCACGTCGACTGTTGCCGGTTCGCCGAGTATGGGCAATTGGAGTGTGATGCCGTCCTGATTATATATGATGTATTTCTGGAAGGAGTAAAACAGCACAACCAGCGCCACAACAAGCACCGCGGCGACCGATAAAACGATGCCGAGTACGTTGAGACGCCTGCGTTTGCCTGTAAAAACTTCTTTTTGTTTTCTTGCTGCCATGTTGCCTCCTGCTGATTGTGAGATTATTGCTTGCCCTCGATATCCATCATGAGCCCCACGCGGCGGGCGTGACGTCCGCCCTCAAATGCGGTGTCCAGGAAAATGTCGCATATTTTCAGAGCAAGGCCGATGCCTGTGACGCGCTCGCCCAGTGCGAGAATGTTCGCGTCGTTGTGCAGCCTGCACATCTCTGCCGAGAAGCAGTCGCCGCAGACAGCAGCACGCACGCCGTGAACCTTGTTGGCAGAAATTGAGATGCCGATGCCGGTGCCGCAGATGAGGATGCCGCGCCGAAATTCGCCGGAGGCGACAGCGCGCGCCACTGCCTCGGCGTACTCGGGATAATCACAGCTCGCCTCGGAATATGTACCGAAGTCCTTGTATTGTAGACCGCGCCCGTCCAGATGCGCCATTATTTCGGTCTTTAATTTAAAGCCGCCGTGGTCAGAAGCTATTGCAATCATTGTGTTGCCTCCATTAAAGTTCGATTCTTTTAAACTCCGCGTTGTGGCGGCGGTATACCGCGACATAGCGAAAGCCGTTATCGCGCAGCAGCTCATAGCCCTCGCGCACACCATAGCCCGATTCCTTGGTGTTATGTGAGTCACTGCCAACGGTGACGATGTCCCCGCCGAGCTCGCGATAGCGGCGAAGGATGCTCAGTGAGGGGAAGCTGGTGAGAAGCGCGCCCTGTCTTGCTCCAGCGACTAGGTCGGCGCAGTTGAGCTCGATGCCGCGCCCGTTTTCTATGAGCGTGCGCAGAAGGTGATCAATCCTGTCGCCGTTGCGCTCCATAGTAAGCTCGGCGTCGAAGCCCTGCTTGCTCATATAGCGCAGGCAGTAGCCGATGTGAGCCATGACATCAAAGCAGGGGATTGCCGCAAGCTCAATAAGTTCCTCAAGATAGCGCTCGTACAAATCATAGCACTGCTCATAGCTTGTGTACTTTATCTCGTAGAAATCCTTTTCGCCGAGCAAATTGTGCAGTGAGCCGAGAATAAAATCATATTCCGGCATGGCGTAGATGCGCTTTGCGCGGGCGGGATCGTGGTTTCCCTCGCCCAGCT
This sequence comes from uncultured Oscillospiraceae bacterium, assembly GCA_964535405.1. Lineage (GTDB taxonomy): Bacteria > Bacillota > Clostridia > Oscillospirales > Oscillospiraceae > Scatomorpha. Next base: position 13,326 of record CAZHUG010000001.1, read on the forward strand.
CCAGACCGAGTGTCATAAAAATGCCGTCAGGGGCCTTTTCCATGGCCTCGATATATTGATGCGCCTGCTGTTTGGGCAGGGCGTAGCGCTCGGGCCCGATCTGAATGGTTTCCGGAATGTCAAAGTCTGCGTGGTCGGTGAAGCATATCTCTGACATGCCGCGCTGGTGCGCGGCCTTGGCCATGTCCGCCATGCGGTTTTTTGCGTCGAAGGAGCAGCTGCTGTGGACATGATAATCGGCTAAAAACATATTATTTCTCCTGATAATTAATTAAAATGGCCAGCTTGGGAACCACCTGAGGAAATAGCTCGTGTACCAGGTGGGAACCCTAAGGCCGCTAAGAACGGGGTAGAACGCCACGAAAAGTCCGGTGCAGACGCCGGTGAGGGCGTACATTCGGTTTTTCCAGCGCGGCAGAGCCAGTTGCTTCATGCGCTTAAACATATAGCACAGCGCCAAAAGCAGGAAAACTTCCGTCGTGAAATAGTGGTATGCGAAGGTGAGCCGCGACACTAGAACCCAGGGCAGAAGCTGCGCCAGATATCCCAGAACGATGAACACAGCCTTGCCGTCCCTGTCTTTGACCGCGAGGATGCCGCAGCCTATCATGGCAAAGAAGCCGCTCCAGCAGAAAACGGGGTTCATGAACGCGCCGAAGGCAGATTTTGTGCCGTCTTCAAATATATCACGGTAATAGAGAATGGGCCGCGCGTCCGCGATCCACTGATACCAGCGGGAGGAATATGGGTGCGTCGCGACCAGGTCGGAATGATATTCCCACATATAAACCTGATTGCTCCATACAATATTAGCATAATCCTTCGAGAAAAGCATATCCAAATCACCGGATAGGCCCTTTGCGACGCCATATGGGAAGTAGCTGAGGTAATAAATCCCACAGGGGACTGCAACAAATAAAACGAGGCACAGTGCGCAATTGGACAGGAACTTGCCCCAAAACATCTCCTCACGGCGTCTCGTTATCCAGTGTATGAGCCAGATTACCGCAAGCCCGCCGCCGGCATAGATGCAGGTCCACTTGCTGGCGGCGCCCATGCCGAAAAACAGACCCGAGAGCGCCAGATCCCAGAGACTCCCGCCCGAGACATATCTCCACATGAACAGATACATGAGCAGTATGAAGAACACCGCATAGGTGTCGATGGTGGCAATTCGAGTTTGCGTAAAGTGCATGAAATCAAAGGCAAAAATTATAGTTCCGCAGGCGGCAATTTTCGTGGAAGCAAACATGCGTTTTATGAGCAGATACAGGATCGGCAGCATGAGAACGCCGAAGAGCGTTCCGGAAAAACGCCAGCCGAAGGGGGTCATGCCGAAGAGCATGATTCCGATGCTGATGATGATCTTGCCGAGCGGGGGATGGGTTATCTCGTAGGGATTCACGTCCGTCAGATGCTCGTAGGCCGTTCGGGCGTGGTAAATTTCGTCAAAATAGCTGCTGTTCATATACGATGCGCGATCGGGGATGATGCCCTGCTCGTCAAAGAGCGTGGCAGCACCCGCATCAAATCCGAGCTCGTCGGCGGGGATGAGACTGCCGTTTGAGTCATAGATTGCAAGCTCGCCGAGAGCCAGCCGCTTGCTGGCGGTTATGCGGATAAAGCGCGCGCTGGTGCTTGCGCCTTCGTCAAACTCCACAGTGAGCCATTTGAACACCTGCGACGATTTTTGCTCAAGCGTGGCAACGTCCCAAAACTCCAGGCCGTCGTTTGACATCTCGATGCGGTATTCGCCGGTGTGTAGACCCGTGTAACAGCGGATGGAGATATCGGTTTCTTCGGGAAGCTCAACCAATACATAGCGGCCGCGATCGGCAAACTCGCAGAAGCTCTGCGGTGCAACCGTGTCGCCAAGACCGGCAAAGGCGATAATGCCGTATACTGCCGTTATGAGCGCCATTGCAATCACATCTATGCGCAATATTTTTCCGTGCCCGGCGCGGAAGCTGAAGGGCTTTTTCTCGTCCGGAGGCGCACCGTCTAAAACCGGCTTGTCCGCAAAAACAGGCAGCCAGCTATAGGCGATATAAATTACAAAGATCAAAGCTGCTAAGGGAAAAAGATAAGTCAGATAGGACAAGGCAATATCTCCAGTCTGTTTTAATTTGTATAAAACTCATTTATTATACACTTTTTTGAAACCGCTGTCCATACGCATACACGCTTGACAGGCGGCTTTAGGGGCTTAATTCTTATTTTTACCAAACGCTCTGTTTACAAACATTGCTGAGTGTCGGGGGCTTTAGTGAATGATGCCGACGATACTTGACATAATGCATGTTACTGGTGTAAAATATCACGATAATATTGTGTTGGACTGTTGGGGAAGTTCTTCTTGATATTAAGCTATTACACGGGGCACATCGGCCGCCCGCCGGTGGTTCCGTCTTGAGATTTAAAAAATAGAATATAGGGAGGATAAGAACAGAAATTATGGTTTGGGAAATACTAGCTTACGTGGTCGCTGCGATCGCGTTGCTTGTCATAGGTTTTTTTGTAGGCGTTTCCTACCGCAAAAAGGTCGCTGAACGCGAGATATCCAGTGCAGAGGACGAGGCAAAGAGGATTATTAACGAATCCATCAAGGCTGCCGAGTCCAAAAAGCGCGAAGCTCTCGTCGAAGCTAAGGAGGAAATCCACAAGGCTCGCGGTGAATGTGACCGGGAGGTCAAAGAGCGCCGGGCCGAGCTTCAGAAGCAGGAGCGCCGCCTCCAGCAGAAGGAAGAAAATATAGACAAAAAGACAGACGCAATCGAGAAAAAGACAGAGGCTCTAAATCAGAAATTTGCTCAGGCTGATGCCCAGCAGGAGGAAATCAAGCTCATCAAACGCAGCCAGCTGGAAATGCTGGAAAAGATTTCGGGATACACAGTTGACCAGGCGAAGGCCTATCTCATCTCTAATATAGAAAACGAGGTCACCCATGAGATGGCCGCAAAGGTGCGCGAGGTAGAGGCGCAGTACAAGGAAGAGGCCGAGGAAAAGGCCCGTGAGATCATCGCAACAGCCATCCAGCGCTGTGCGGCTGACCACGCCAGTGATATCACCGTCTCCGTCGTACCTCTCCCCAACGACGAGATGAAAGGCCGCATAATTGGACGAGAGGGACGCAACATTCGTTCCATCGAAACTCTCACAGGCTGTGATCTTATTATTGACGATACTCCGGAAGCTATTACACTTTCGAGTTTTGACCCCGTCCGCCGCGAGGTTGCCAGAATCGCGCTTGAACGTCTCATTCAGGACGGTCGCATCCACCCCGCCCGTATTGAGGAGATGGTTTCCAAGGCACAGAAGGAGGTCGCCTCCATCATCAAGTCCGAGGGCGAGCGCGCCGCGTTTGAAACCGGTATCCATGGCTTGAATCCGGAGATAATCCGGCTTCTCGGCCGCATGAAGTACCGCACCAGCTACGGACAGAACGTTCTAAACCACTCTATCGAGGTCGCGCAGATATCCGGACTGCTCGCCGCCGAGATGGGTGTGGACATCACCACGGCAAAACGCGCAGGTCTTCTGCATGACCTGGGCAAGAGCATCGACCACGAGGTCGAGGGCAGCCACGTCACCATCGGTGTGGACATCGCCCGCAAGTACAAGGAATCCCCAGAAATACTACACGCAATCGAGGCTCACCACGGCGACGTGGAGCCGCACACAGTCATCGCCTGTCTGGTTCAGGCGGCGGATGCAATTTCCGCCTCCAGACCCGGTGCAAGGCGTGAGAACATCGAAAACTACGTTAAGCGTCTTGAGAAGCTGGAGACAGTAACACGCAGCTTCCCGGGTATCTCCGGTTGCTATGCGATTCAGGCCGGACGCGAGGTGCGCGTCATGGTCAAGCCCGAGGAGGTCTCAGAGGATGAGATGGTGCTCCTGGCAAGGGATATCGCAAAGAAAATTGAGGACGAGCTCACATATCCGGGACAGATTAAGGTTCATGTCCTGCGTGAGACAAAGGCCGTTGAATACGCTAAGTAAATGATAAAAAATGCCCTGCCTTTTGGCGGGGCATTTTGTTGTCCTCTTTTCATCGCGCAAAACACAAGTCGCGGGCGCTTATCGGTCAAGTCTGCCCATATATAAATAAAAAATTTATATTACGATGGAATTATTGGTCAAATATGCTATAATGCTATCATCACAAAATGAGGTTTTGGTTATTTTGTTAAACAAATGTTAAAGTGCCATAAAGTGACATGAAGTTTTCAAGTTTGAGAATCAGGAAGAAGATCGGCTGAGAAATTAAGGAGGACGGAAGGAGGAAATAATGGCTTATCGTATAGGAAATCTGTGCATAGGCTGTGGTGCCTGCAAGCGTGCATGTCCTGTGTTTGCGATAAAGGGAGAGCCCAAAATGCTCCACGAGATCAACGCCAAGCGCTGCATCGAATGCGGAGTATGCGGCCGGCTGTGCCCGAAGAACGCCGTTGAGGATTCAAACGGAGTTCAGCTTGAGCGTGTGCCGCTCGACAGGTGGAAGAGGCCGAGGATTAACAAGGAGCTGTGCAGCGCGTGCTCCATCTGTGTCGATGCCTGCACTGCGGGCGCTCTGCGCATTGAGTATCCGAAGTTTAAGGGCGACATCCACGTCTCGGCAGAGCTGCACGAGCCGAAAAAGTGCGTGGCATGCGGGCTGTGCAGCAGGCGCTGCCCCCTGCACGCGATAGAGATGCTGCCCGCTACCAAGGAGGTGGAAGGATGAGACTTCCGTATTACATGAAGCTTGACCTCTCGACCGGCAGGTGTGAGAGGCTGCCGGTATCGGAGAGCTATTATCGCAAATACATAGGCGGCAAGACGCTCGCCGCGCGGCTGATGCTCGATCTGTGCCCGAGCGGAATTGACCCGCTCGCGCCGGAGTCTGTGATAATCATAAATACCGGGCCGCTGAACGCAACGGGCGCGCCCAGCACGAGCCGCTTTAATCTCTCATTCAAAAACGTGCTCAGCGGGGGGATTGCGTCCTCAAACTGCGGCGGGAACTTTGGAGTTATGATGAAGCGCGCGGGACTTGACGGGCTTGTGATTACGGGCAGAGCGAAAAAGCCTGTCCATATTGAAATTACAGACGGCGATATCGAGCTTTATGACGCGGCTGAGCTCTGGGGTCTGGAGGCTGAGGAGACTCAGGAGCGGCTACATCCGCATTTTGGCAAGCTTGTCATCGGGCCTGCGGGCGAAAACCTCGTTTCATACGCGGCGGCGGTGAGCGGTGAGCGCGTCGCGGGGCGCTGCGGCTGCGGCGCAGTGCTCGGAAGCAAGAATATAAAGGCGCTGAGCGCCTTTGGCACGGCTGAGGCGCATGTGGAGAAGCCGGAAAAATTCGATAAATTCGTCGCCAAATGGGTGCGCTTTCTCAAAAGTCATCCCATGACCGGCGACAGTCTGCCCCGCTATGGTAGTGCTGGTCTTGTCAGCAAGGCAAACGCCAACTGGGCGCTGCCCACCCGCAATTTTCAGACCGGTCACTTTGAGCAGGCTGACAAGGTCAGCGGAGAGACTCTGGCGGATAAAAGGCTGGTTCGAAACAGCAGCTGCGTCTCCTGCCCGATCCGCTGTGAGCGCCGCGTGATGCTTGATGGCAAGGAGGTCAAGGGTCCGGAGTATGAGACGCTCGGGCTTTTCGGCGCGAACATCGGCGCGGATGATCTGGACGTTATTTTGAGGCTCAATTATGTCTGCGACAACCTCGGCATAGATACGATCTCTGCCGCCGGAACGATCGCGTTTGCGATGGAGCTCAAGGAGCGCGGCATTGCGGATTTCGGCGTTGAGTTTGGCAGGACAGACAATCTCATCGAGGTCATGGGCAAGATTGCAAGACGTGAGGGCATATATACGGAGCTTGCAAACGGCAGCAAGTGGATGAGCGAAAAGTACGGCGGCAAGGAGTTTGCGATGCACGCCAAGGGGCTGGAGATGGCGAGCTACGAGCCGCGCCGGAGTGTCGGAATGGGTCTCGGCTATGCTGTGGCGAACCGGGGCGGCTGTCACTTAAACGGCGGCTATCTGGCTCTGCTGGAGTCTGTCGGCGTTCTGTCGCTCGACGCGCAGAGCAACAAGGCAAAGGCCGAGCTGACCGTGTTCATGCAGGATGCGCTGGAGGCGGTGTCGGCTGCGGGTTGTTGTCTGTTCTCGGCTCAGAGCTTCGTGCCTGCGGTGTTTTTCAAGCTCGGCCCGAACCACATCGTTACCCGCGCCGCGGGCAAGATTATGACGAATGCCGGGCCTGTTGTGCGCATGATACTGGAGCTTGCGCCGGCCTTGTGGATAAACTCGCTGTTTTTACTGCCGCACGCCGAAGCCCTGCGACTTGCAACGGGCTTTCGGATGTACACGGGTCAGTTCGTGATACTCGGTGAGCGCAGCTATAATCTGGAGAGACTTTTTAATCTAAGAGAGGGCCTGACGGCCGAGGACGATACCCTGCCCGACCGCATGACCAAGACTCCGCAGCTTGAGGGCAGACCTGACACGGTGGTTCGCCTTGACAAGATGCTGCCCAAGTACTACAAAACCCGTGGCTGGGATAAAAACGGCGTGCCGAAGCCTGCTAAGCTCAAGCGGCTGAAGATCGAGGTGCGGCAATGATAAAGCTTGAATATTGGGGCTCACTTGCCGAGCTGTGCGGCAAGAAGAACGAGGAGCTTGAAGCCTCGAGCGTTGCGCAGGCGCTTGCTTTTATCCAAGCGCAGTATGGACGCGCGGCGCTCAAGGAGGCAAAACGTATGCTCATAACGGTCGACGGCACGAACATACTGCTGCTTGAGCGCTATAAAACACAGCTGCGCGACGGTCAAAGCATCGCGTTTCTGCCACTGAGTGCTGGAGGATAAGTTTTTTACATAAGAAATCCGAAACTAAAATGAAAAGGAAGAATGAAATGAAAAAGAAAACAATGATCGCGCTTGTAGCCTGTCTGCTCCTTGTTTCGATGCTCGCCGGCTGCGGCAGCAAGCCGGCCCCGCCCGCCGGAAAAATCATCCTGTCTACCACCACAAGCACTCAGGATTCGGGCCTGCTCGAATTTATTCTGCCTGACTTCACGGAAAAGACCGGCTATGAGGTCGACACGATAGCCGTCGGAACCGGTGCGGCCCTGCAAATGGGGCGCGACGGTGAGGCCGATGTTCTGCTTGTCCACGCAAAGGCCGACGAGCTGACCTTTGTCGAGGAGGGCTACGGCGTCGAGCGCTTTGATGTCATGTACAACGACTATGTCATTGTCGGCCCTAAGGACGGAGTAATTACATATAACGAGGATGTGGAGGGAACCTTCCAGACAATTTTTGATGATGGACTTCAGTTTGTCTCGCGCGGCGACGATTCCGGCACTCACAAAAAAGAGCTTGCAGTCTGGAAGGCGCTTGACATTGATCCCGGCGGTTCCGTCAGCTATACAAGCGCGGGTCAGGGCATGGGCGCAACCCTGGGCATGGCGGCTGAGATGAACGCGTATTGCCTGACTGACCGCGCGACATGGCTGACCTTCGAGGGCAAGGAAGATCTCGAAATTATCTGCGAAAAGAGCCAGAATCTGTTAAACTTCTACGGCGTCATCGCGGTAAATCCGGAGCTCGGCGATAAAATTAACGCCGACGGCGCCAAGGCGTTTGTGGACTGGATTTTGAGCAAGGAGACGCAGGAGCTCATAGGCAGCTATGGTGTTGAGGAGTTCGGCTCGGCATTGTTTACGCCGAACGCGAAATAGAAAAGACAGGAACGAATAATCACGGCGGGGGGGAGGGCATCCAATGCAGCAGTTTCTAAACTCTGAGGTGCTGAACACAATATGGTTTACGCTCAAGATGGCGGTTTTGTCAACTGCGATCTCGTCGGTTCTGGGGATTGCGCTGGGACTTGCGCTGGAGCGCGTGAGCTTTCGCGGCAAGCAGCTGCTGGTCAGAATAAACCGCACGCTTATGGCTGTTCCTCCCGTTGTGATCGGACTTTTAACGTACCTGCTTTTGATGCGGCGAGGTCCGCTCGGTTTTCTGAACATGCTCTTCACCCTGCCGGGAATGGTTCTGGCACAGGTGCTTATCATAACGCCGATAGTCTGCGGTATGGTCTACTCTGCCGCGCGGCGTGACGCCGGTCGGATTCGCGCCTTTGGGCTCACCATGGGCGCAAGCCGGCGTCAAACACAGCTGCTTCTGCTCAAGGAAATGAGCAGTGAAATTTACTTTGCAATCGTGAGCGCCTTTGGCAGGTCGATAAGCGAGGTTGGCGCGGTGATGATCGTCGGCGGAAACATCCAGCACAAAACGCGCACGATGACGACTGCCATAACCCTGCTTCGAAACAAGGGCAACTACAGCGACGCGATAACCCTTGGTATAATTTTGCTTGTTTTGGCATTTGTGATCCAATCCATCGCGGACTTTCTGAGAAAAGGGGAGATAAGCGATGAAAATTTCTAATCTGCGGAAAAGCTATGGTGATTTCAGCCTGGATGTGCAGTCGCTTGAAATTTGCCATAATAAAATAAATGGGCTGATCGGCCCGAACGGTTGCGGAAAATCGACGCTCATGAAAATCATCGCAGGAGTCATTAAGCAGGACAGCGGGGGTATTGACTATGAGGGGCTCGGTCCGCAGGATATCACCATGATCCCGCGCAAGCCATACCTGCTCCACGATACGGTGTACAGCAATCTTGTGTATCCGCTGAAGCTGCGGAAAATGAAGCTTCCGCAGGAGGAAATTGACTACTGGCTGGAGTTCACCGGACTTTCGGACAGGCGTCGTGAGTACGCACCGGGGCTTTCAGGCGGTGAGCAGCAGAAGCTCGCGCTGGCGCGGGCGCTGATTTTCTCGCCCAGGCTGATTCTGCTTGACGAGTGTCTCACAAACATGGACTTTGAGAGCATTGCCCAGTTTGAGGAGCTTATTCGCAAAATTCAGAGCGAGAGGCCCGCGACCTGGCTGAGTGTAAGCCATCAGCTTTCGCATGTTGAGCGGCTGTGCGAGTATCTGTACTTCATGGATAAGGGCAAAATTTGCGCCGAAGGCGACACGGGCACACTGCTGTCTGCGCCCGCAAACGAGACGCTCGCCCGCTTTTTGAGCTTTGAGGCGATTAAATTGAAGGAGGGCGGGGGATGAAGCTTCTAAAGGTCGATGATCTGGAAACGGCAAGAGGGAAGCTTCTTGCCTGTATATCAGACTGGAAATTGGAAACGGAGCGCGTGTCTATCGAAAAAGCCTCCGGCCGCGTCCTGTCTGCGGACGTTTTCTCGGGACAAAACGTGCCGGCATTCAACCGCTCCACTGTTGATGGATTTGCGGTGATTTCGTCAGACACTGCCGCCGCGAGCGACTCCGTCCCCGTGTTTTTGGAGCTTGCCGGCAGGATCGAGATGGGTCAGGCGGCTGACTGCAAAATAGTGTCCGGGCAATGCGCGGAGCTTTCCACCGGCGGAATGCTGCCCGAGGGGGCGGATGCCGCTGTCATGCTGGAGTACACGGAGCGCTTCGGAAACGGTGTTGCTGTGGCCGGCAGCGTTGCAACGGGCGAGAATACAGTGCTCGCAGGTGAGGACATGCGCCGGGGCGGGCTTTTGCTGGGGCGCGGAGCGCTGCTCTCGCCGCGTCATATCGGCGCGGCTGCCGCGGCAGGCATCACGGAGCTTCCGGTGTATCGCCCGCTCAAGCTGGCTGTCATATCAACCGGAGACGAGGTTGTCAGTCCAAAGCTAACGCTCAGCCCGGGTCAGGTCTATGACATAAACAGCTACGCGCTGGAGGCGCAGGCGGAGCAGAGCGGGTATAAAACCCTCCTGCGGGTTCTTCTGCATGACGACGAGGAGCTGCTGCGGCGGACGGTTGAGCAGGCCATGGCGGATTGCGATGTCGTGCTTGTCTCGGGGGGAAGCTCCAAGGGGACGAAGGACGCCACAGCCCGCGTGTTGGACAGCGTTTCATCCCCGGGCGTGTTCACGCACGGACTGGCGCTCAGACCCGGCAAGCCGACAATACTCGGATACGACAAAAGCAGCCGCACTATATTGGGCGGCCTGCCGGGACATCCGGTTTCGGCGATGATGGTTTTTGAGCTCGTGTTCGCCTGGCTGTGGCGTGAGCTCACGGGCTCGGCGCAAAAGCCCGCGATACCCGCGAAGCTGTCTGTGAATCTCGCCTCGGCTCCGGGCAGGTTAAACTGCTGGCCTGTGAGCCTTGAGTGGGGGACTGAGCACTGGACTGCGAGGCCGGTTTTCGGAAAGTCGGGGCTCATAACGACCCTCTGCAATGCGGACGGCTTTTTCACCGTCGAGCGCGGTCGCGAGGGGATAGACGCCGGCGAAATTGTAAGGGTTAATTTGTTTTAGGAGGTGCAGCTTGGCGGCTAGAAACTTATATTTGAGCAATACTCCGATTGAGGAGGCTCTCGAAAAATATTTGGCGGCTCTGGGGACTTTAAGGACCTACACGGAGCTCGTCGCAACAATCGAGGCGCCCGGCAGGGTGACGTCCAGTGCCGTGCTTGCGCGCTTTAACTCTCCGCTCTACGATTCCGCCGCGATGGACGGCATTGCCGTCATAAGTGCGCACACTGCGGGTGCGCGTGAGACAAATCCCGTAAAGCTTTTGCCTGAGCGGGATTTCTGCGTGATTGACACGGGAGACCCGGTCAGACCGCCTTATGACGCGGTGATCATGGCAGAGGACATTGAGCCCTCATCCGACGGGGGCCTTATCATTCGCGCCGCTGCCTCGCCCTGGCAGCATCTGCGGCCTGTCGGCGAAGATATAGTGCGCGGCGAGATGATTTTGCCGAGTCGGCACGCAATCCGCGCCATTGACATCGGGGTTTTACTCTCCGGCGGCATAACGCAGCTGGAGGTTTTGAAAAAACCGCGTGTCGCCATTATCCCGACCGGAACGGAGCTTGTCGAGCCGGAGGCGGAACCGAAGGAAGGCGACATTGTTGAGTCAAACTCACGCATGTTTGAGGCCCTCGTCGTGGAGGAGGGTGGCTGTGCCGAGCGCTGGAAGCCTGTGGACGATGAGTATGAGGACATAAAATCCGCCGTCCTGCGGGCTGTGGGCGAGAGCGATCTGGTGATTGTGAACGCCGGCTCGAGTGCGGGGACAGAGGATTACACGGTTCATGTCCTGCGCGAGCTTGGTGAGGTTGTGGTGCATGGCGTGGCGATGAAGCCGGGAAAGCCGGTCATTCTCGCTCGGGTCTGCGGAAAGCCGGTTATAGGTCTGCCGGGATATCCGGTGTCGGCATATCTTGCGTATAAAAACTTCGTCACGCCGGTTCTGGCAGGGCTCACGGGCAAAAGCGCGGAGCGCAGTCAGAGCGTTCGGGCGGTGGTGACGCGCAGGCTTGTGTCCTCGCTGAAGCACCGCGAATATGTGCGCGTAAAGCTCGGCCGCGTGGGCGAGCGGCTTGTTGCCGCGCCGCTGTCGCGCGGTGCGGGTGCGGCGATGAGCCTTGTGCGTTCGGACGGTTTTTGCATCATCGAGCAGAACAGCGAGGGGGTTGAGGCCGGCGAGAGCGCGATGATACAGCTGACGCGCCCGCTCTCGGAGCTTGAAAACTGTCTGGTGAGCATAGGCAGTCACGATCTGATTCTGGACGTAATTGCAGACCTGTTGCCGGAGCGCTTCGCGGGCTTTCATCTGTCGAGCACGCATGTCGGCAGCATGGGCGGGCTCATGGCGCTCAAGCGCGGCGAAACGCACATCGTGCCCATCCATCTTTTGGACGTGGACAGCGGTGTGTACAATATCCCCGTTTTAAAATCCATGTTTCCGGATATGCCGATGGCGCTCATAAAGGGAGTTGGACGGACTCAGGGAATCATGGTGCAAGCGGGAAATCCGCTTGACATCCGTTCTGTATCAGACCTTGTGCGCGTACGCTATGTCAACAGGCAGCGCGGCGCAGGCACAAGAGTTTTGCTTGACTATCTGCTCAGCTGCGAAGGTATTCAAACGTCTGCCCTGCAGGGCTATGAGCGCGAGGCCGCGACCCACATGGCGGTTGCGGCGGCGGTCGGCAGCGGCAGTGCCGATGCCGGCATGGGGGTGCTCTCCGCGGCGAGGGCGATGAATCTGGACTTCGTTCCGGTTCGGGATGAGGAATATGACTTTGCAATTCCGCTTGAGTATCTGGAGTTGCCCTGTGCCAAGGCGTTTATTGAAATTTTGAGAAGCGCGGAGTTGCACGAGAAGCTCGACTCACTCGGCGGCTACACCTTCACACATGCGGGTGATCTTATTAAGGAGCTGGATAAGCATGACAGCTGAGCGCTATGCGGGAAACCTCGGCGTGTTTTCCGCCGCCGAGCTCGATCTTATACATGAAAAGAAGGTCTGCGTCATAGGCTGTGGAGGTCTGGGCGGTTTTGTGTGCAACGCACTTGCGCGCTTCGGTGTGGCGGCTCTGACGCTTGTTGACGGTGACAGCTATCAGGCAGGGAACCTCAATCGCCAGCTCTTCGCGCGTGAGGACAGCCTGGGCAAGAAAAAGACCCGCGTCTGCGCTGAGGCGCTTGGCAAAATAGACGCTTCACTGCAGGTGACGGCGATACCCGAGATGCTCAGCCCTGATAATGCGGCGCGGATACTCCCGGGAAATGATCTAGTCATCGACTGCCTTGACAGTGCCGGGGCGAGGATCATGCTTGAGGAGCAGTGCGAGGGATACAGCCTGAACTTCGTACACGGGGCAATAAACGGCTCTTTTGGTCAGGTGGCGGTGGTGCGTCCCGGCGACGGGCTCATGCGGCGTCTGTACCCGGACACCGGACAGAGTGAGGAAATTTATAAAGCAAATGGCAGCCCTGTGTTTACAGCACAGCTTGTCTCCGCAATCCAGTGCAGCGAGGCTCTCAAGCTGCTGGCGGGGCGCAGCGCGCTGCCGTCGGGCGAGCTGCTGTATATTGATCTTGCGGACAATGAAATAAAAAGAGTCAGGGTTTGACACTGGAAAGAGGGGATATCATGGGCTTTACACATATTGACCCGGAGGGAAACGCCGCAATGGTGGATGTAAGCGAGAAGGCCCCGACGCGGCGCACGGCTGTCGCCAGCGGACGCATCCGCATGAGCGAGGGCTGTTTTGCCGCCGTTCAGGGCGCTGAAGTCAAAAAGGGCGACGTGCTGGCTGTGGCTCAGGTGGCGGGGATTATGGCTGCCAAGCGCACGGCGGAGCTTATTCCGCTCTGCCACATGCTGAGCCTTGGCAAATGCTCCGTGAGCTTTGAGCTGCTGCCGGATAGCTTTGAGATTGCGGCATACTGCGCCGTCTCCTGCGAGGGCAGGACCGGAGCGGAGATGGAGGCTCTGACAGGCGCGAGCGTCGCACTGCTGACGGTTTACGATATGTGCAAGGCGCTTGACAAGCACATGGTCATTTCCGGCTTGCATCTGGAGGAAAAGACCGGCGGCAAAAGCGGCGACTTCAAATTTGATCTTCTGTGAGGCGGAGCTGATATGAAGGATCAGTATGGACGCACGATAAATTACATGCGGATATCTCTGACGGACCGCTGTAATCTGCGCTGTAAATATTGCATGCCGGAGGGCATACGCTTCACCCCGCGCCGTGAGTTGCTTACATATGAGGAGCTTTTGCGTGTCTGCTCGTGCGCGGTTAGACTCGGCATCACGAGATTCAAACTGACGGGCGGCGAGCCGCTTGTGCGCCGCGGCTGCGTCGAGTTTCTCGCGCGCTTGAAGGCGCTTCCGGGCTGTGAGCAGGTGACGCTGACGACAAACGGCCTTCTGCTCGCGCAGGAGCTTGACGGGCTCTGCCGTGCCGGTGTGGACGGCATTAATATAAGCATCGACAGCCTGGACGAGGCGCGCTATCGTGAGCTTTGCGGAATGCCCGAGGAGCATGACGCGCCGCGGCGCATTCTGGAGCTCATTGATATTTGTGCGCTGCAAAAGGGCATAAAAACCAAAATAAATGCACTTCTGCTGCGCGACACTGCCGATGAGCTTGCTGCTCTGGCGGCTCTGGCGGAGACTTTGCCGGTTGATGTCCGCTTTATCGAGCTGATGCCGATTGGCGACGGAGCAAATGTCCGCGGCCTTCCGTCGGGGGAGGCGCTGGACAGATTTTTGAAGATATATCCCGACCTTCATGAGACGGGTGAGCATCGCGGCAACGGCCCCGCGCGCTATTATGCCTCGGAGAGGCTTTTGGGGCGCATCGCATTTATTGACGCTATCAGCCACCGCTTCTGCGCTTCCTGCAATCGTGTGCGTCTGACGAGCGTCGGCGGGCTCAAGCCCTGCCTGTGCTACAGCGACAGTGCAGACCTGCGCGGGCTTTTGCGCGGCGGCTGCACGGATGCTGAGCTTGAGGCTGTGATGGAGGCTGTGATACTGGAAAAACCGATGGAACACTGCTTTTCGGCGCCGTCGGGGATTAGCGAGCGGCAGAGGATGAACCAGATTGGAGGATAATATGGCAAAGGTTATTGCGGTCTGTATAAGCCGGACGCGCGGGGTCCAAAAGGAGAACGTGGACAGCGCGTATTTTGAGACTGAACATGGAATCCGCGGCGACGCACATGCGGGCAGCTGGCATCGCCAGGTCAGCCTGCTGAGCGCCCTGAAGGTGGCGGAGTTTAACTATGAGGGCGCCGATGTCGCCCCCGGCGCGTTTGGTGAAAACCTTTTGGTGGATGGTCTGGATTTTGCTACACTGCCTGTGGGCACGCGGCTTCGTTGCGGCGAGGTGCTTTTGGAGATGACACAGATAGGCAAGCAATGTCACAGCCACTGCGAGATATATAGGCGGATGGGAGATTGCATCATGCCGCGCGAGGGCGTTTTTGCGCGGGTTTTGCAGCCCGGTACGATCAGCGTCGGCGATGAGATGAGCGTTGAGCCGCGGGCAGGAGTGTTTCCGTGGCAGGCGGGTGTCATAACTCTCAGCGACAAGGCGGCGAGAGGCGAGCGCGAGGACAAAAGTGGCCCTGTTATCGTGGCGCGTTTGAAGCAGAAGGGCTATGAGATCTGCGAACAGCTTGTGCTTTCCGACGATGCCGCCGCATTGCAAAAGGCGCTTGTTGACCTCTGCGACCGGCGGCAGCTCGACCTTATACTCACGACAGGCGGCACGGGTTTCGGACATCGGGACATAACGCCTGAGACGACCCTCGCGGTGGCGGAGCGCCAGGCACCCGGAATCGCCGAGGCGATTCGCGCCGCCTCGGCCAAATTTACGCCCAATGCTATGCTCTCTCGTGCGGTGTCCGTCATCCGCGGAAAGACGCTCATAATCAATCTGCCCGGCAGCCCGAAGGCCTGCATGGAGAGTATGGACGTGTTCATGGACGCCATCCCGCACGCACTGGGGCTTTTGCGCGACGAGGTTGCTGACTGCGCACGCTGAGGGGCAAATAGTTGAGAAGGCGTCAATGCCAATGGTAATGCCTTCTGTTAGTTCCACTCTTGTATATTCTATTGGAAGTAATGGCATTATCAACGGATTGCGTGGGGTTAATACAAAACCAACAGTGATTGGCGGCTATGCACGGCAATTTGATTTTATGTTTCTTATTGAGTTTCATTCTGCTGGATTGTACCCATTTATAAAGGTGGATCAAAGCCTGTTATTGAATGGCTCTTTTTCTTTTGAGGAATTAAGCAAATCGCTAAATCAAGAGATTACAGAGGCGTATTACCGGTCAAATGATATTAGTATTCTTAAATACAATCTTGACAATATTTTTCTATAAAGGCTTGATGATACCGCAATCAATTCTACTTTTGGCTACGCTATGAAAAGAATAATTGAGCGTAAGGGAGTAGTCCGGGTTGAAAAATTAGCAGATGATGTATTTTATAGTGAAAAACAGCTTAATCGCTTGTTTCAAAAATATGTGGGTACAGGTGTAAAAACATTTTCCCGAATTGTCCGAATGAAACGCGCTGTTGATTTATTAAACGACTCTATTAATATGTCCAGACTTGTTGAGATAACAAGAATAAAGACAAGAGAGGTTTGGTCTTATGATAATGCCTTATTTAAGTTTTAATGGGGATTGTGAAGAAGCATTTCAATGGTATGCAGAGATTTTCAATGGAGAAATTCAACATATGTCAAAGTATGGTGATATTTCTGAAAATCCCGATACACCCATGAGCGCTGAACAAAAGAATAAGGTTATGCACGCTCAACTAATGCTGACTGAAACCGGAGGTATTAGCGGAGCTGATGCCTTGTGGCCTATCGAAGGGGGAGCAACGGTTTCTATTCATGCACACTTGCCAAGTGAAGAATTAGCGCAAAAAGTTTTTTCTGCTTTTTCAGAGGATGGTATTGTTTTAGGAAAATTAGCTGCAAATCCACCGCCGGATGATAGTGGAATCAGTGGTAGCGTAAAAGATAAATACGGATTTACTTGGATAATATCAGCTATGAAGTCTATATGATGATCAGCCGACCAACGGATATAAAAAACCCTTGTTATGGTACTTAGATAGGCGGGCTCAATACAGAACAAAGTAGTCAAACGGCGGTTTTGAGAAAATCGAAGCTGCCGTTTTCCGCCTTTCTCCATTCATCAATTATATCCGCAAGCGAAAAAATGGCGTAGCTTTTACGCTACGCCATTCTCTAAAGCGAATACTGCTTTACTAGGCACCGCCCTTTTGGCGGTGCTTTTATTTATCTGCCCTACTCCTGAGCCTTCGCTTCGCAGTAGATACAGCGGTAGGTTATGGTTTCGTGGTTTGCAAGCTTGAATATCTGAGGCAGCTCGGGCTCGACGCTGGTTATGCAACGCGGGTTTCTGCAATGCAGCACGCTTTCGATGCGCTCGGGCAGGCCGACATGCTTCTTTGCGACCAGCTCACCGTCGCGGATGATGTTTATGGTGGCGTTCGGGTCAACATAGCCGAGCACGTCAAGGTTTATGTCCATGGCGGAATCAATTTTAATGATATCCTTGCGCCCCAGCTTGCCGCTCTGGGCATTTTTTATGATCGCGACAGGGCAGTCGAGCAGATCCAGACCGAGCAGGCGGAAAATATCCATCGCGCCGCCGGCGCGGATGTGGTCAATGACAATGCCGTTACATATGGAATCAATATTCATTTACATGACCTCCAGCAGCTTCATTATGAGCGCCATGCGGACGTATTTGCCGCAGAGCGCCTGGCGGAAATAGCAGGCGCGCGGGTCGGAGTCTATGGATGTGTGAATCTCGTTCACGCGAGGCAGCGGATGCAGGATGCTGAGATCCTCCTTTGCGCCCAGAAGCTTCTCAGGTGTCAGAATATAGCTGTCCTTGAGCCGCAGATAGTCCTCCTCGTTAAAGAAGCGCTCGCGCTGTACGCGAGTCATGTACAAAACGTCCAGCCCGGGCATCACGGACTCAAGCTCGTTGGTCTGAGTATAGGGCAGGTGGTTTTCCTGTATAATATCGCGCTTAATATAGCTCGGCAGCTTGAGTTCATCGGGCGAGATAAATACGAAGTGAATCCCCTCGTAGCGTGACAGTGCGGCTATGAGCGAGTGCACTGTGCGCCCGAACTTCAAGTCCCCGCACAGGCCGATAGTGAAATTTTCGAGCCGGCCCTTCTCGCGGCGTATGGTCAGAAGGTCGGTGAGCGTCTGGGTGGGGTGGTTGTGACCGCCGTCACCCGCATTTATGATCGGCACGGTCGAGTGCAGCTCGGCAACCAGCGGCGCGCCCTCCTTGGGATGGCGCATGGCAATGATATCCGCATAGCAGCCCACTACCCGGATGGTATCCGCCACGCTCTCGCCCTTGCTCGAGGATGAGCTTTCAGCCTCCGAAAAGCCCAGCACATTTCCGCCCAGCTCGTACATTGCTGCCTCAAAGCTCAGCCTTGTGCGTGTGGAGGGCTCAAAAAACAAGGTGGCAAGCTTCTTGCCGCGGCACTTGTCGCTAAATGCGGAGGGGTTTTCAATAATTTCGTCAGCCAGATCCAAAAGCATCTCAATCTCTTGCTCGCTCAGCTCCAGAATGTCAATGAGACCCTTCATTGCACGCCTCCCATCCAGCTCTCGTCAGAGGGGTTGTCGCGGAAGGCCAGCAGGCGCCGCACATCCTCGGGGGCGATGTAGCCCTCAGCCGCGCCAACCTCGGCGATGGCGTCGAAGTCAGTCAGGCTGACAGCGCGCACATTCGCAGCTGCAAGGCGCTCCACGCCCTTCTTCATGCCGTAGGTGAAGATTGACACGATGCCCAAAACCTCCGCTCCTGCCTCGCGCAGGGCCTCCACACAGTCGATGGCGCTGCCGCCGGTGGAGATGAGATCCTCGATGACGACGACCTTCTGACCGCGCTCGAGGCGGCCCTCGATCCGGTTTTGTCTGCCGTGATCCTTGCTGCCGGAGCGCACATAGCCCATGGGCAGCCCCAGAAGGTGGGCGGCGATGGCGGCGTGGGCGATGCCGGCGGTGGCAGTTCCCATCAGAACCTCAGCCTCGGGAAACTGGGTTTTAACAGTCTTTGCGATGGCGGCCTCGACCTCGGCCCTCGCCTCGGGCGCGGTGAGGATAAGGCGGTTGTCGCAGTAGATGGGGCTTTTTATGCCGCTGGCCCATGTGAAGGGCTTTTCAGGACTCAAAAATACTGCTTCAATCGAGAGTAAACGGCGGGCAATTGCTTTTTCCATGCTTATCTACCTCCCCAGAAATTCACTGACACAGCTGCGGTATGCGGCGACGGGATCGGCGGCGCTTGTGATGGGTCTGCCGACGACAATATAGTCCGAGCCGAGCTCCCTTGCGCCGCGGGGTGTGGTTATGCGAACCTGATCGCCTCTGTCGGCGCTCGACGGGCGCACGCCCGGCGTCACGGTGAGGAAACCCTCGCCGCAGGCCTCGTGAACCTGTCCGGCTTCAAGCGGCGAGCAGACAACCCCGTCAAGTCCGGCGGCGCGCGCATTTTCGGCGTAGTGCAGGACGACCTCGGCAAGAGGGCGCTCGATTAGAAGCTCGCTTCTCATGCGCTCCTCATCGGTGGAGGTGAGCTGGGTCACGGCGATGAGCAGGGGGCGTGTTCCGTCGGGACGGGTCAGACCCTCAATGGCGGCGGACATCATTTTCTTCGTGCCGAATGCGTGCAGGTTCAACATGTCCGCGCCCAGATCGCGCAGCACGCGCATCGAGCTTCCGACCGTATTCGGAATGTCGCAGAGCTTCAGATCCAGAAAAACTTTGTGACCGCGCGCCTTAATTTCGCGCACGATATCCGGTCCGGCGGAGTAGAAAAGCTCCATGCCAATCTTAACGTAGGGGCGCTCCTCGGAAAACAGCTCCAAAAAGCCCATAGCGCGCGCCCTGTCGGGGAAGTCGCAGGCGATTATTACGTCCTTAGCCATTGTGTGCTCCTCCTATAATATCTGATAAATCGCGTATTCCATACTTAGCCATAGCGGCGGGCAGCTCTGAAATAATATCCCTGGCCGCGAAGGGGTTTTTGAGATTTGCCGCGCCCACGCCGACGGCTGTGGCACCGGCGAGCATCATCTCAATGACATCCCCGGCGGTTGACACGCCGCCCATGCCGATTATGGGAATCGACACAGCCTCGTACACCTGCCAGACCATCCTGAGCGCGACGGGGAACACCGCAGGTCCTGAAAGGCCGCCTGTGACGTTTTTCAGAACAGGTTTCCGGGTGTCGGGGTCAATGCGCATGGCGAGCAGGGTGTTTATCAGCGAGATGCCGTCGGCGCCCGCGGCCTCGCAGGCCTTGGCGATTGCGGCAATGTCGCCCACGTTCGGGCTGAGTTTTACGATGACGGGCTTTTTGACGACTGCCTTGACCGCCGCCGTGACCTCCGCCGCGGACTCGGGCGAGGAGCCGAAGCCCATGCCGCCGCCGTGGACATTCGGGCAGCTTATATTGACCTCCAGCCAGCCCAGCTCGGGGCAATTGTCAAGCTTTGAGGCGACGCGGACATATTCGCCGACAGAAAAGCCGCAAATATTCGCCATGACGGGCTTTTTGAAAACGCTCGCGAGCCTTGGCAGCTCCTGCGCTATGACCGAGTCCACGCCCGGGTTTTGCAGGCCGACGGAGTTTAGCATTCCGGCGTAGCCCTCGGCTATGCGCGTGCCGGGGTTTCCAAAACGCGGCTGTTCCGTGGTGCCCTTGAACGAGAAGGAGCCGAGGCAGTTGATGTCATAAAGCTCCGAAAACTCATGTCCGTAGCCGAAGGTTCCCGAGGCGGGAATTATGGGATTTGCAAGCTCAATTCCGCAGAGCTTAATGCCGGTGCTCACCATACAATCTCCCCCTTCCTGAACACTGGGCCGTCCTTGCAGACGCGTTTCGGGCCGCTTGTTGTCTCGATGGTGCAGCCCATGCACGCGCCGAAGCCGCAGCCCATCCGTGCTTCCAATGAGAACTGCGCGTCTGTTTTTGCACGCTGCTCGATCGCCATGAGCATGGGCAGAGGGCCGCAGGCATAGACAAAGCTGTGCTCTGTCATGTCAATCGCGTCAGTCGCGAGGCCGCGAATGCCGGCACTGCCGTCCGCGGTCAGGACTATGACCTCGGCTCCCAGCGCCTCCAGCTCGTCCACATAGAACAGCTCGCGCGAGCTGTTGAAGCCGAGCGCTGCGATCGGGTGTTTGCCCTCGGCTATGAGCTTTTTACAGCCCATATACATCGGGGGAATGCCGCTGCCGCCGCCTATCAGCAAGGGGCGGTCGCCGGACACGGAAAGGTCAAAGCCGTTGCCCAGTCCCGTGAGCAGGTCGAGAGCTTCGCCGGGCTTCAGCGCACAGATAAGCTCCGTGCCGCGGCCGACGCGCTTCACGAGCACGGTCAGGACATCGCCCTGCCTGTCGCAGACGGAGAAGGGGCGGCGCAGGAAAAGTCCGTCAAGCTCGACGTTTACAAACTGGCCCGGTCGCTCAATTGCGGAGGTATCACCGCGCAGACGAAGTCTGTTGAGCATTGGAGAGAGGGCCTCATTGGAGATTACTTCAAATTGGCTCTGTTTCATAGTCACCTCAGTTGTTAATGGTTGAAATTGATATCGTTATTTCCTCAATAACGTCAAGCAGGACGCGGACGGTATCGAGGGCGGTGAAGATGGTCACGTTGTTCTCAACAGCGCAGCGGCGAATTTCATAGCCGTCCGAGTGCGAGGACATGGAGCTTATATCCCGGGTGTTTATGACGTAGCTGACATAGCCCCGGCGAATGGATTCGAGGATTTCGTCGCTGCCCTCGCTGATCTTTTTCTTCGTGCGGGTGCGAACGCCGTGCTCACGCAGATAGCGGGCAGTGCCCTCGGTCGCCTCAATGTTGAAGCCGAGATTGTAGAAGCGGCGAATGAGCGGCAGAGCCTCGTCCTTGTCGCAGTCGGCGATTGTGACGAACACGGTGCCCGAGTTTGCGACGTTCATGCCGGAGGCCTGCAACGCCTTGTACAGTGCGCGGTTGAGCGCGCGGTCATAGCCGATTGCCTCGCCCGTGGACTTCATCTCCGGTGAGAGGTATGCGTCCAGCCCCGAGAGCTTTGAAAACGAGAAGGCGGGCGCTTTGACGTAATAGCGGTCCTTGTCCGGTGGGCAGAGCATCCGGATGCCCTGCTCCGGCAGACTCTTTCCGAGCATGGCGAGCGTGCCTATATCCGCGAGACTCCAGCCCGTGGACTTGGAGATGAAGGGAACGGTTCGCGACGAGCGGGGGTTGACCTCTATTATATACACGTTGTCACTTCTATCGACAATGAACTGGATATTATAAAGACCGACGATGCCTATGCCGAGACCCAGTCGCCGGGTGTAGTCCAAAACAGTCGCTTTGACCTCGTCCGTGAGACTGATTGCGGGATAGACGCTGATGCTGTCGCCGGAGTGGACGCCGGTGCGCTCCACGTGCTCCATGATTCCGGGGACGAACACGTTCACGCCGTCGCAGACCGCGTCAACCTCGACCTCACGGCCCACGATGTACTTATCAACCAGCACAGGCTGTTTTTCGTCTATGCGGACGGCGTTTTCGAGGTAATGGCGCAATGCCTTTTCCTCGGACACTATCTGCATCGCCCTGCCGCCGAGCACATAGCTCGGGCGCACGAGCACAGGGTAGCCGATCTCTGCCGCCGCCTCAACGCCGTCCTCAACCGTGGTGACTGCCTTGCCGTCGGGCTGGGGGATATCCAGCTCAAGCAAAAGCTTTTCAAAGCAGTCGCGGTTTTCGGCACGCTCTATGGCCTCGGGGCCGGTGCCGATGAGCTTCACGCCGCGCTCGATAAGCGGCTCGACGAGGTTTATTGAGGTCTGCCCGCCCAGAGTTGCGATAACGCCCAGTGGCTTTTCCAGCTCGAGAATGTTCATCACGTCCTCCACCGTCAGCGGCTCAAAATAGAGCTTGTCACTGCAGCTGTAGTCCGTGGAGACGGTCTCGGGGTTGTTGTTTATAATGATCGCCTCATAGCCCGCCTTGCGGATGGTGTTCACCGCGTGCACGGTGGAGTAGTCAAACTCAACGCCCTGACCGATGCGGATGGGACCTGCGCCGAGCACGACGATCTTCTCGCGGTCGGAGACGATGGACTCGTTCTCCTGCTCGTAGCTGGAGTAGAAGCAGGGGATATAGCTTTCAAACTCGGCGGCGCAGCTGTCTATCATCTTATAGACGGGGAAGATACCCAGCTCGTGGCGCAATTGGCAAACCTCGGTCTGTGTGCACTTCCACAGATGCGCGAGATGATGGTCGGAAAAGCCCATGCGCTTCGCGCGGCGGAGGTATTCGGGGTTTCCGGGTGAGTCTTTTATCTCCCGCTCGAGCGAAACGATATTGTGTATCTTGTCGAGGAAGAGCATGTCGATGCCGGTGATGTTGCAGATGCGGTTATAATCCACGCCGAGCCACATGAGCTGGGCGATTGCAAAAATTCTGTCGTCGGTGCCGAGCTTTATGTACTCCAGCAGCTCGTCAATCGGCATATGGAGAAATTTCGGCATGTAGACGTGATAGACCCCGATATCCAGTGAGCGGATTGCCTTTAAAAGGCTCTCCTCAATCGTGCGGCCTATGCTCATGACCTCGCCGGTTGCCTTCATCTGCGTGCCGAGCCTGTTGGAGGCTCCGTTAAATTTGTCGAAGGGGAAGCGCGGCATTTTGGTCACGACATAGTCGAGAGCCGGCTCAAAGCAGGCGGGGGTGTTGGCGAGCATAATTTCGTCGAGCGTCATGCCGACCGCGATCTTTGCCGAGACACGGGCGATGGGATAGCCGCTGGCCTTGGACGCGAGCGCCGAGGAGCGCGAAACGCGGGGGTTAACCTCGATGAGAAAGTAGGAAAAGCTCTCCGGATCGAGGGCGAACTGGACATTGCAGCCGCCCTCAACCTCAAGCGCGCGGATCAGCTTAAGTGCGCTGTCGCGCAGCATGTGATACTCGCGGTTCGTGAGCGTCTGACTGGGTGCCAGCACGATGGAGTCGCCGGTGTGGATGCCGACGGGATCGAGGTTTTCCATGCTGCATATGGCGATGGCGGTGTCGTTTTTGTCGCGCATCACCTCAAACTCGATCTCCTTATAGCCCTTGATGCTCTTCTCGACAAGCACCTGATGAACAGGGGAGAGACCCAGTGCGTGCTTTGAAAGCTCGCGCAGCTCTGCTTCGTTATCCGCAAAGCCGCCGCCTGTGCCGCCGAGGGTGAAGGCGGGGCGCAAAATGACGGGATAGCCGATGTGCTCCGCCGCGGCGACGCAGTCGTCGATATTGTGCGCGATCTCACTGGGGAGGACAGGCTCGCCGATGGACTCGCAAAGCTTTTTAAAAAGCTCCCTGTCCTCGGCAAGCGCGATGCACTCGCAGCGGGTGCCCAAAACCTCAACCTGGCACTCGCGCAGAACGCCGTGCTCTTCAAGCTGCATGGCGAGGTTCAGCCCCGTCTGACCACCGATGCCGGGCACGATTGCGTCTGGGCGCTCATAGCGGATGATGCGCGAGACATATTCAACCGTAAGCGGTTCCATGTACACCTTGTCCGCGATGGAGGTGTCGGTCATGATGGTGGCGGGGTTCGAGTTTACTAAAACGACCTCATAACCCTCCTCCTTGAGCGCCAGGCAGGCCTGAGTTCCGGCGTAGTCAAACTCCGCGGCCTGACCGATGACGATAGGGCCGGAGCCGATTACGAGTATTTTATGTATATCCCTGCGCTTAGGCATTGGCTTTCTCCTCCCCCAGCATGTCGATGAATTTGTCGAACAGATACTTGCTGTCCTGAGGACCGGGTGCACTCTCGGGATGATACTGAACAGAGAACACGCGGTCACGCTTACACTCGATGCCCTCCACGCTGCCGTCAAGCACATTTATGTGCGTTGCGACAAGCCCCGTGCCCTCGAGCGAGGGCTCATACACAGCGCAGCTGTGCCCCTGACTCGTGATCTCGATTTTACCGGTCTCAAGATTCCTGACTGGGTGGTTTCCGCCTCTGTGACCGGACTTGAGCTTGCAGGTCTTGGCACCGTAGGCAAGCGCGATTGTCAGATGACCGAGGCAGATGCCGAACATGGGATATTTGCCGCGCAGGCTGCGCACGATGTGCACAACCTCAGGCACGTCAACAGGGTTTCCCGGGCCGCTTGACAGAAGAATGCCGTCCGGCTGCATGAAGTCAATTTCCTCGGGCGGGGTGTTGTATGGAACAATCGTCACGTTGCAGCCGCGGGCGGTGAGCGAACGCACGATGCCCAGCTTCATGCCGCAGTCAACCGCGACGACGGTGTATTTATGGCTGGAGGTGCGAGAATACCAGCGTTTTTTACAGCTTACGAGCTGCACCTGATTGCGCGGCAGCTCGGTCTCGTTAATTATGCGCAGAGCCTCATCAAGCGGGGTGTCCGCATCGGTTATGAGCGCCTTCTGGCTGCCGAGAGAGCGAATCTCGCGCGTCAACTTGCGCGTGTCCACACCCGTTACACCGGGAACCGAGTACTCGCACATGAGCTCGTCCAGCGTTTTAGTGGAGCGGAAGTTCGAGGGATTATCGTTATACTCACGGACGATGAGCGCGCCGATGCTGGGGGTTTTCGTCTCGTGATCCTCGTCCGCAATGCCATAGTTGCCGATTATCGGGTAGGTCATGACCACTGCCTGACGGTTATATGAGGGGTCTGTGACGACCTCCTGATATCCGACCATGCCGGTGTAAAAAACCAGCTCGCACACGCGCTCACAGCTGTCGCCGAAGCCTGTGCCGTAATATTCACTGCCGCTTTCCAGCACTACTTTTCTTTCTATGCTTCCCACACTACTTCTCCTCCACAGACGGTCAGTTTAGTTTTTCCGCATACCTTGTGGCCCGCGAAAGGCGTTGCCCTGCCCAAGGAAACAAAGTCCTCAGGCTCTATTATCCATTCCTCACCTGGGTCAAAAACCGTGAAATCGGAGTCGCTCCGCTTTATTCCGAAGCGCTCCGCCGGGATGTCGCTCATCAGCGCCAAAAGGCGCTCAAGGCTCAGGCTCCCGGGTACTACAAGCGCTGTATATAAAAGCGGCAGGGCAGTTTCGAGCCCCACAATGCCCATCGCACTGCCTTCAAGACCGCGGGACTTCTCCTCGCGCGAGTGCGGTGCGTGGTCGGTCGCGATCATGTCGATAGTGCCGTCGAGCAGACCTTCGATGAGCGCCGCCCTGTCCTCGGCCGCGCGCAGCGGGGGATTCATCTTAAAGCGTCCGTCCTCCTGAAGGTCATCCTCGCACAAGAGCAGGTAATGCGGGGCGGTTTCGCAGCTCACGTCAATGCCCCGGGCTTTGGCGCGGCGTATAAGCTCAACACTCTCCCGGGTGGACACGTGGCATACGTGGTATGCGCAGCCGGTCTCTTCTGCGAGTCTCAGGTCGCGCTCGACCTGCCGCCACTCGGACTCGGAGCAGATGCCGCGGTGCCCATGCGCCTTTGCGTAGCTGCCCTCGTGTATATATCCGCCGCGCAGGAGCTCGTTTTCCTCGCAGTGGGCGACAACCATCTTGCCGAGAGCCTTTGCCTTGAGCATCGCGGCGCGCATCATCTCCTCCGACTGGACTCCGCGTCCGTCGTCTGAAAATGCCAGGCAGAGCGGCGAGAGCCCGTCCATGTCAGACAGCTCCCCTCCCAGCTCGCCGACAGTCAGCGCGGCGTAGGGGAGGATGTTTACGACAGCGTCCCGCTTTATAAGGCGGAGCTGCTCGCGCATCGCCTCGACGCTGTCAGGAACAGGGTTCAAATTCGGCATCGTGCAGACTGTGGTGTAGCCACCCTTCGCCGCCGCCAGACTGCCCGTTCTCATGGTCTCCTTATAAGAAAAACCCGGCTCTCGAAGATGTACATGAACATCGACAAGACCGGGAAATAACAAACAATTATTGAATTTGAAAACGCGAACACCACTGTCTGGGACAATTTCAGGAGCAATGCGGACAACAACTCCATCACGGAGTTGCACGTCAGAAAAAACAAAACGGCCATCAGAAAAAATTCTGCAGCCTTTAATAAGCATATCCATCTGTGGTCATCTCCTCGCCGTGAAGCATTTCAGCTATTTTACCAACCACAGGGTGCAAATGTCAATGGCAGAATGGAATTTTGGGTCTTTGTCCAGAAAGCTCGAACTGTGTAGAACTTAACCGTCGTTTTACACAAAGTTGGAAAGAAATTTAATCTTGACAAAGTGTGCATAGTGAGTATAATCGATATATACACTATAAACATGGAGGGCGACGTGGATATAATTATAAGTAATTCAAGTGGGCAGCCCATATATGAGCAGATATATTTGCAGATGAAGGCAAAGATAATTTCGGGTGAGCTGGCGGAGGGGGACGCGCTTCCGTCGATGCGTCTGCTGGCAAAGGAGCTGCGCATCAGCGTTATTACCACCAAGCGGGCCTATGACGAGCTGGAGAAGGACGGCTTCATTACCTCCGTCACCGGCAAGGGCAGCTATGTGGCAGGCTTCAACAAGGAGCTTGTGAGGGAGGATCAGCTCCGGCGCATCGAGGAACATATGCAGAGTATTGCGGAGATTGCCGCGGCCTGTGGATTAGGTTTTGAGCAGCTGCGCGATATGCTCGAGCTCATATATAAAGGAGAGTAATCATGGAAAATGCCATTGTCGTCAAGAATCTCAGCAAAAAATACAAGGGTTTTGCGCTTGATAATGTCAGCTTTACACTGCCATCGGGATGTATCATGGGCTTTATTGGTGCAAACGGAGCCGGCAAGAGCACGACCATACGTCTGATGCTCGGCCTGGCGAAGCGCGACGGCGGGCAGGTCAGCGTCCTGGGTGAAGATCCCGCAAGCGCGAGCCCGAAGCTGAAGGAGCATATAGGCGTTGTCATGGACGAGTGCGGTTTTCCGGAGACTCTGAATCTGAAGGACATCGGAATTATAATGTCAAAATGCTATACGACCTGGAACTCCGCCCGCTTTTCCGAGCTCTCGTCGAAGTTTGAGCTCCCTTATAAAAAGCAGATAAAGGAATACTCGCGGGGCATGAAGATGAAGCTCTCCATAGCCGTGGCGCTGTCGCATGACAGCCGGGTGCTTATTCTGGATGAGGCGACCAGCGGGCTTGACCCAGTTGTCAGGGACGAGGTTCTGGATGTGTTTCTGGAGTTTATTCAGGACGAGGGACATAGCATTTTCATCTCCTCACATATAATGAGTGATCTGGAGAAGGTCTGCGACTATATTACCTTCATCCGCGACGGGAAGGTTTTGCTCAGTCAGGAGAAGGATTTGCTGCGGGAGAAATACCTTGTGGTCAAATGCTCCGAGTCTGAGCTTGAGAATATTGATAAGGACGCCGTTATCGGCGTGCGGCGCAACCGCTTCGGCGTCGAGGCTCTTGTGGAGCGAAGGCTTGTGCCGAGGGGCATGATTGCAGACCCCGCGGGACTCGAGGATATTATGCTGTATTTCGTGAAGGAGGGGAAATGATGACAGGGCTTATTATAAAAGATTTTAAGACGCTCAGGCAGTATTCAAAAAGCCTTATATTTGTGCTGGCCATATGGACCGGCCTGGGGATAATGAGCAAGAACATCGATTTCGTGGGCGGGACACTGATGATATTTATGCCGATGGTGGCAATGTCGGCCTTGGCATATGATGAAAAGGTCAAGTGGGACAGATACGCGCTCACAATGCCGATCTCGCGGGCCGATCTGGTCTTGTCTAAATACGCGCTGGGAATAATTGTTGGAATAGGCTGTGAGATTTTCTTCATAATGCTTTCCTTTTTAGTCACCGGTGAAATTGGCAACAGCGTGGAAATGTCAATAGTATATTTATGCCTGGGCATTGTGATAATGTCGCTTCAGATGCCGCCCATATTTAAGCTCGGAACAGAGCGGGCGAGAATGGTCTGCATGCTCATCTACCTTTTGCCCTTTGGAGTGATATTCTTATTGAGTAAACTCGGGGCGGAGGTTTCCCTGGATGCGTCAATACAGGCGATTGAGAAATATATATGGCTTGCGCCGATAGCCGTGCTGCTCGTTTTAGCGCTGTCAGCTGTAATTTCCATCAGCATATGCAAGAAAAAAGAATACTGACAGAAAAACAGCCCACCATGAGGTGGGCTGTTTTGTGTTATGCGATATGAAATTAGATGAGATTCTTCTCGCGCAGAGATGCGATCTTGGCCTCATCGTAGCCGAGCAGCTCTTTGAGGATGGTATCTGTATCCTGACCAAGTGAGGGAGCGCCACGCCAAACGTTGCCGGGGGTGCCGGACAGCTTGGGAGCGATACCAAAGGCGGTGACTTCCTTGCCGATGGTCTGATCCTCATAGGTGATCCAGTCGTTACGCAGCTTGAAGTGCTCATGCTCGAGGCATTCCTTGGCGGTGTTGACGCGAGAGCAGGGAACCTTGCCGCCTGCCATTGCATCCTCGATCTCCTGGGCGTTGCGGTCGAGGCACCAGGCGACGACCTTGGCGTCGAGCTCGCGGCCCTTTTCGGAGGAGACAGCCTCGGGGCCGGAGGAACAGTCTTTGTAGTTAAAGTAGTCCAGATCGAAGCCTAAGGCGCCGATTGCGCGCTTGTAAACGCCGGGGCCGAAGGCGCCGATTGCCACATCGTAGCCGTCCTTGGACTTGAACAGGCCGTAGGGCTGGAAGCCGGCGGGCTTGTTGCCTGCTCTGGTGCTGGCGACGTTTTCCATGGTGTAGGTGGCGTAGGTATCGCTCATGAACAGAGCCTGAGCCTCGAACTGGGCGACGTCAACGATCTGACCCTTGCCGGTTTTCTGCACGCCTGCATAGGCTGCCAGGACGCCGAACAGGGCCGCCATGGCGGAGACGTAGTCGTTGAGCCAGGGCTTTGCGACTACGGGCTCCTCGCCGGGCTTGCCATTGAGGTTCATCCAGCCGGAGAACGCCTGACCGATCATGTCATAGGAGGCGCGGTCGCAGTACTCGGGCAGTCCGCCGAAGGCGGGGTTGCCGTAGCCGCTGATATGTACAATGACGAGCTTGGGGTTAACTTCCATCAGATCCTCGTCACGAATGCCAAGCTTCTCCAGCCAGACCATGTTCTCCATGAATATGTCGGCTTCCTTGATGAGACCGTAGAATATCTCCTTGACTTCGGGGTGCTTCAGGTTCAGCTCGAGGGACATGCTGAGCTTATTGCGGCCATTCTGCACCCAGGCAGTGGAGACAGCTCCGCCGTGGGATTTAGAGATGGGGGGGAGGTTGCGAAGGGTATCACCGACGCCCGGGCGCTCGATATGGATAACCTCTGCACCGAAGTCAGCAAGCATAGTTGCCGCGAAGGGCATTGCGATCAGGGAGCCGGAGTCAATAATGCGAATACCAGAAAAAGGTCCGAACTCGGGAACGATAAATTTTCGATCACTCATTGTTTATTCTCCTTTTCTACGTTTAATTTCTGCAATTATCTCAGGGATTAACTTACGATAATCAATAACCGCGCCATAGTGAGAAACATCGTAAATTGGTGCTGAAGCCGTATGGTTTATGCTCATGATGCAGTCGGCGTTCTGCATGCCCGCAAGATACTGAACAGAGCCGGAAATGCCGACGTTCAGTATGAAGCCGGGCTTGACAGTAGTTCCGCTCTGGCCGATCTGCTCTTCATGGGCCATCCAACCGTTGTCGCACAGAGGACGGGCGCAGGCGACTTCGCCGCCCAGGAGCTTTGCAAGCTCGCGCAGCTGAGCAAGGTCTTCCTCACTCTTTATGCCGCGACCGCCGGCAATCAGAACGTTGCACTCGTCAATGGGCTTGCCGTCATAGATTTTCATTGTGGTATCGAGAACCACGTAGTCCTTGTCTGCTTCAACTTCGATGTTCTCAGTAATGATCTCGCCGCTTGCGCCCTCAACAGGCTCGTTGGGGACAAATACTTTGGGATGAACCGTGACCATCTGGGGACGCTTTTCTAAAATAACTATGTGCGAGAGAATGTTGCCGCCAAAGTTCGGCGTAGTCTGAACAAATACTCCATCCTCGTCCACATCAAGTTCGATCGCGCCGGCGGTCAGGCCGGTGCGCAGATCGCACATTACGCGGGGAGCCATGTCGCGGCCTATGGCCGAGGCAGGCATGAGGACAATGGAGGGTTTGTGCTTCTGGCAGAGCTCTGTGAGCACCTTCTGATAGGGACGGGCGCTGTACTGGGCCAGGCTCTTGTTTTCTGCAACTATGACCTTCTCCGCGCCGTATGCAAACAGAGAATCGGCCATATGTGCCACGCTGTCGCCCAAGAGGACAGCAACGACGGTATCAGTGCCGCCGAGCTTGGTCTTCAGGTCGTGGGATTTTGCAAGCAGCTCGTAAGTGGTGGGGGAAAGCACTCCGTTTTCCTGCTCGGCGAACACCCATATGCCCTTATAATCTTCTTTAACCATGGATGTCACCTCCCTTAAACCAGGTGCTCGGAAGCGAGCACGTCTACTATGGATTTTGCGATATCGGAAATTTCGCCGTCAAAATACTTGGTGTCTGTGTTGCGCTTCGGGGGCGGGAAGCTCCTCTTGTTGGAAGAGGGGGAGCCCGGGATGCCGATCATGGAAGGATCACAGCCCAGATCCTCAGCGTTCCAAACATGACGGGGCTTCTTGAGCGCCTTCATGATGCCGATGGGGCTTGGATAGCGGGGCTCGTTGGCCTCGGCGCAAACAGTGATCAGCGCGGGAAGCTTAACCTTTACATGCTCGGTACGATCCGGCAGAAGCCGCTCGCAAGTAGCCCAGCCGTCCTCAATCTCAACCTTGCCGCAGAGCGTAACCTGAGGAATGCCCAGGAAAGCTGCGATGATGGGGCCGGTCTGTGCGGTCTCGGCGTCAACAGCGTGTCTGCCGCAGATGAGCAGATCGTAATCGCCGATCTTTTCGGCAGCCTTTGCCAGAGGATAACCGGTGGCAAGAGTGTCGGCACCGCCCAGAGCACGATCGCTCAGAAGTGCGGACTCGTCACAACCCATGGCAAGAGCCTTTTTAAGTACGTCGTCTGCCTGGGGAGGACCCATGCTTATTGCGGTCACGGTGGCGCCGTGCTTCTCCTTGAGCTGTATTGCCACCTCAATAGCGTTGGCGTCGAGCGGATTCATTATGCTCTCAACGCCGTCGCGCATCAGGTTACCGGTCACGGGATCGAGCTGTGCATCGTCTGTGTCCGGAACCTGCTTTACGAATACTAGTATTTTCATTAGAATATCTCTCTCCTGAACAGTTAGTTTACGCCGGAAAAAACGCGCTGTATCTTAGCGCTGAGAAAGGATGGTGCCTCCGATGAGCATACGGAGGATTTCGCTGGTGCCCTCGCCGATCTCGAGAAGTTTGGAGTCGCGGACAAAGCGCTCAACGTGATACTCCTTGCTGTAGCCGTTGCCGCCGAGAACCTGCTGGCACTCCAGGCAAATCTGGGTGCAGCGTGCTGCGGAGAAAAGCTTGGTCTGGGCAGCCTCAAGGGTGTGGCGCTTGCCTTCGGCCTTCATGCGTGCGGTGTCATAGGTCAGAAGCTCCATGGCACGGATCTCGGCTGACATATCGGCAAACTTGAACTGGATTCCCTGATGCTTGGCTATGGGCTTGCCGAAGGTTACGCGCTCGTTAGCGTAGTTCTTGGCAATGCTCATGGCGTGGTCGGCAAGACCGGCAGCGATGGCGCCGATGCTGATACGTGCACCGTCAAGAGCCTCCATTGCCATCTTGAAGCCCTTGCCGGTTGCGCCCAGAAGAGCGTCGGCGGGCAGATGAATGTTGTCGAAGCTGAGCTCGCAGGTGGCACTTCCGCGCATGCCCATCTTGTCCTCGAACTTACCAACGGTCAGACCCTCTGCGTCCTTCGGGACGATGAATCCGGAAATGCCTCTGGAGCCGGCGCTGGGATCGGTCTTGGCGAGGATTACGTAGTAGTCGGCAACGCCGGAGTTGGTGATCCATGCCTTGCCGCCGTTGAGAATCCAGCCGCCATCATCAGCAGGAACCACGGTGGATTTGATTCCGGCAGCGTCGGAACCGGCAGAGGACTCGGTGAGGCCGAAGGCAAAGATTTTGCCCTGAGCTGCCTGGGGCAGATACTTGTCCTTCTGTGCGTCGGTGCCGTGGTAGAGAATGAGGTCTGCCGCCAGCCAGTTGGCGTCCAGGAACAGGGCCGCGCTTGCGCTGCCCTTGGCAAGCTCGTGAATAACTATGATGCTGGTGACCGCGTCGCCGCCGCCGCCGCCATACTTTTCGTCCAGATGGATACCCATGAGGCCTGCCTGAGTGAGCTTCTTATGCAGGTCATAGTCAAAGCCGTTCTCGTCCATCCACTTATCGCGAGATTCAACTTCCTTCTTGGTGAAGTCACGCACCATGTCACGAATCATTATTTGCTCTTCTGTGAAATTGAAAGTCATGTGAAATCCTCCTAAATTTATTTTTTTGTCAGCCGGCGATTTGAAACATCGCCCATGACCTAATTATCTTATGTTTGAACCCAGAGTGCAATCACATATTATGCTAACAATGTCACATATCTTGCTGTGTTAAAACCTTAACCAAGACTTTAGAGCAAGATATATAGATTGTCAGCAATATAACAATACTGTGTTCGAAATAGGTTACAATTTATTCAAATTTCACCTATTGACGTTCAAAAAACTAACATTTATAATGAAATAGACCAAATTCACAGTATGTACACATATTGGCGTTTGTTTTGCGCGAAGATAGTCAGGGCATACATTCTTTTTTTCGTGCTTTTGATAGATAAAGGATTTCTATATATTTTGCTAAGGGGGGTAGTTCGATGATTGGAAGAGAATTTGCGTCGACCGGTTTTTCGCAGGAAGAAGAATACCTTTCTATGTTTGTTGAGATGGCGGTTGATCCGGACGAGCTGATAGGCCTCACAGACGCAGAGGAGGATTTTCTCTCGCTATTCATTGCACACTCTAAGGAGTCTGCCGAGCATTACAACGAGGTTGTCGATGACGAGACGATGCCGGGTGGACCCGAGATAAAATACTCCAAATTCATATCGTCATACTCGCAGCTTGATCAGGGCTCAGGCCTTGGTCTCATACGCCTGTCGTCGGCCGTCGTGCCTGCAACGGGAATGACAGTTTTTGCAAAGGACGCGACACTGCTGTGCTACTCATTATCGGGCGAGGGCGAGGTGATTGTAGGCGGTGTTGGAATGCGATGCCGGAAGTATGACTGCATTTGGCTGGACTGCAGCCGGAGGGCTCAGTACAGGGCGAGCCCGGGCAGGCCGTGGGAGTGTGCCTTCGTGCGCATTACCGGTGATATGCGCTCAAAGCTTTTTGAGAATGCCTGCGAGAGAATAGCCACAAAAGGTGTTATACAGCTCACGTTTGGCGCGGGTACCCGTTTCCGTTCGCTTATCTGGCAGCTCCTCAGCGAACGAACCCAGTCGGGACAAAACCCTGATAAGGTATATTCACACCTGCTTCTGGCCATGTTCACCGAGCTTGAGCTGGCGCTCATGGACTCCTCAACAAAGCAGGTAATCATTCCGGACATAATTGTCGCGATTCAGAGCTATATGGATAAAAACTATAGCGAGGATATATCGCTCGACGAGCTGTCGCGCATTTTCAATATCAGCAAATACCACATGTCCCGCGAGTTCAAGCGCTATATAGGAAAGAGCCCCAACGACTATCTGATAGACACCAGACTCAATAAATCTAAGGAGCTGCTGGTGGACTCAAAGCGCACAATCGCTGAAATTGGAAACCTTGTCGGAATACAAAACACTAACCATTTTCTATACCTGTTCAAAAGCCGGGAAGGTGTAACTCCCTCGGCGTTCAGAAAGAGGCGGATATAGAGCTGTCTTTATTGACACCTCCCGGCAAATGATGTATGATACGTTTGGTATATCTGAAATATTTGGGAGGCTGTTCATGAAAAGAAATACAAGGGTCGCTCTGGTCACCAGCGGCGGCGATTGTCAGGGCCTGAACGCGGCAATACGCGGTGTTGGCAAATCATTGTTGCAGTATGTAGACAATGTTGAGATATTTGGAATGTACGATGGCTACAGGGGGCTGATTGAGGGCGATTATAAATACATGGAGGCCAAGGATTTTTCCGGTATCCTAACCGAGGGCGGCACGATACTTGGAACCTCGCGTCAGCGCTATATTCCCGGCAAGGCTATTGTTGACGACGACGGCAAAGACCAGATGCCGGCTATGATGGATACATATAACCGCTTAAACCTCGACTGCGTTGTCGTGATGGGCGGAAACGGCACACAGAAGAGCGCAAAGCTCTTGATGGATGCCGGGATGAATGTAATTACACTGCCTAAGACCATAGATAACGACATTTACGGCACGGACACCACCTTCGGCTTTCAGAGCGCGGTGGATATTGCGGCAAATGTCATGGACTACATACACTCAACCGCCAGCTCGCACAGCCGCGTGTTTGTGGTTGAGCTCATGGGCCGGGATGCAGGCTGGCTCACGCTCAATGCGGGCATGGCCTCCGGGGCTGACATTATCCTCATCCCTGAGATACCCTATGATATAGAGAAGATCTGTTCAGCGATCGAATATCGCCGCCGTAACGGGCGCAATTACTCCATTGTCGCGGTGGCTGAGGGCGCGGTGTCTGTCGATGATGTGGTTCTCAGCGAGGAGGAACGCCGTCGCGTAAAGGAGAGCTCGGGACACTCGACAATATCTTACGGCATCGCAAGCGAAATCGAAAAGAGAACCGGGCAGGAGACGCGCGTCACCGTACCCGGACATTATCAGAGGGGCGGTCCGCCCTGTCCCTATGACCGCGTGTTGGCTACGCGCTTCGGCACTGCCGCGGCACGGCTCATAAGAGAGCAGCAATACGGCATGATGGTTGGAATCAACGACGATCGCATTATCGGCGTCCCTCTTGAGGATGCGGCGAGCCGGACAAAATTCCTGCCAACTGATCATCCGCTTATACAGACAGCGAGGGACATTGGAATATTCTTCGGTGACTGACACGCACAGTGGGCAATTTTCCTGTAAACCTGACTAATGTATATAAGAATCACCACATCTTTAATATGTGGTGATTCTTTTTTTCACAAGCGCACGAAGGTATCAGAATTTGCGGCAGGAGCTATATCGCGGGGGCGACAGTTGGCTGTTGCATTTCTGAAAATCCTGGTGTATAATATCGAGGCTTGCGGGCGGAGCAATTTGTACGCGGGCTCATATGCGGATGTGATGGAATTGGTAGACATGCAAGATTTAGGTTCTTGTGTTGAGAGACGTGTGGGTTCGAGTCCCTTCATCCGCACCAGTGCGAGTGTTCTTACAGCACTTGAGAAGTTACAGGCTTCTCAAATGCTAAACACTCAAAAGTTTACAGCGATTTGAGATTGGGAGTAGCTAACTGCTACTCCTTTTCTCGTTTGTATCAAAACTTCCGGTTGCGGAAGTGGCAATATATTAGGTACTTCAATCGAGCCGACGCAGTTGTAATGGATTTTGAGCTTTTGAACGTGTACGCCGTCTATCTTCTCGGCGTGGTGGACTTCGATATAGTCTACAAGCTCATTTAACATTCGCTGCGTCAATTTCTTTGCCCGGGTGTATTTGCGAACGGTGGCAATGAACATATCCGCCCCAATGGATTTGTCTGTTTCCCGGTCAAGCTCTGCTTGCAGGGGCTTCACTCGCCGGGCAAGCTCGGCCTGTTCCGCTTCGTACCTCGCGGACATTTTTGTAAAGCGTTCGTCGGTAATTTTGCCGGATACGTTATCCTCATAAATCCGTTCAAACAGATTGTCAAGCTCTGCGTCGCGCTTCTGCAAGGCTTTAAGCTCCCGCCGCATGGCCTGTCGTTCGGCTTCTATGTTCTGCTGTGATTGCCCGATTGCCGCCTTGACAAAATCATTTTCGTACCGGCTGGCAAACTGCGTCAGGCGACGTATCTCACCAAGTACAACCTGTTCCAAAAAATCAACCCGGACATAATGTGTGGATACACATTGACGGCGGCTGT
The DNA here is from genome assembly GCA_964535405.1 of uncultured Oscillospiraceae bacterium. Classification (GTDB taxonomy): domain Bacteria; phylum Bacillota; class Clostridia; order Oscillospirales; family Oscillospiraceae; genus Scatomorpha. The sequence continues at coordinate 49,806 of CAZHUG010000001.1, forward strand.
TGTAGTTGGCGCAGTTGAAATACTTAATATCGTGGTTTCCTTGATTGAAATGGAAGTTGAGATTACCGCCGCAATCCGGGCATTTCAGCAATCCCGAAAACATATTTTTCTCGCCGTCAAATGTCCTGCGCTTGCGTATCTTCCCACGCTTCTGCTGTACCTGTTTCCATATCCCACGGGCAATAATAGGGTTGTGTACGTCGGTGAAAACTGCCCAGTTTTCCTCGCTGTTAGGTAACCGCTCCTTGTGCTTGAATGATTTGGAATAGGTCTTGAAGTTAATAACGTCCCCGCAATACTCCTGCAAAGACAGCATTTTGACGACACTTGAACTATTCCATTTGTGCGGTTCCCGGTTGGTCACTTTTCCGGGACGTTTTATGCCCTTGCTGCGCCAGTAAAACATTGGGGTCAGGATTTTGTCGGCAGACAAGGCGGCGGCGATTTGCTCCGTGCCGTAGCCGTCCAGCGTCATGCTGTATACCCGGCGCACAACGGCGGCGGCTTCCTCGTCCACTACCCAGCGTTTGGGGTTATCCGGGTCTTTCGTGTAGCCGTAGGGCGGCGGCGATAATGGTTCGCCAGCGTTGCCCCGTACTTTGTTGGACAAGCGGCGTTTTTTGGAAATATCGCGGGCGTATTGCTCATTCGCCCAGTTACGCAGGAAAATAAACTCGTCGTCGCCCATCTCGGTGTCGATACTGTCCCCCACGGATACAAGCCGGATTTCATGCTCCGGCAGAAAATCATCAATCAGCTTGTCTGCTTCCGTGCGGTTGCGGTACAGTCGAGATAAATCTTTGACGAATAGTGCCGCCGCGTACCCCTGTTCCAGTTTGACAAGCATATCCTGAAAGCCGGGGCGTTTGGATACCACGCCGGTAATACCGTCATCCATGAAGATAACCAAAACGGTATATCCGTACTCTTTCGCAAGCTGCGTTAAGAGCTTGATTTGATTTTGTATGCTGTTGCTCTCGCCGTCAAGCTTGTCCTCGCGGGAAATGCGAACGTATATTACTGCTATTTCGACATTATTCGTCGCAATAACTATCAATTGGACACTGTTCGACAGCGAAATGTACTGTATGATGTCACACTTTTCCATTTTCAACATATCAACCGTGTATTTAATTCTATCCCAAAGTTATTCTCCGAATTGCTTTGAGCAGTCTAACGGTTAGAGCAGCGGACACTTGCGGTCACTTTACTATGTCAAAATTCTGTGATATAATTTGATAGCTAATATATAGTTGTCGTTGAATGTGCAAGGGGTCATGTTCTGCATTACGAAATGACAGCGCGTGTTGCGTCCCCAGCGTAGGGTGGATTGTCGTGGCTGGATATGCCTGAATAACGACGCTTAGCCACTTGTTTTGGTTGTAATGCGACGCTATATTTATGTTGTGATACAAAATGACTATTAGCAAATCTGCAAACATGTAGATTACTAAAAGTTTGAGGAGAACAATAAAAATGTATAACCTCCCAAGTTTTAAATTGAATGAGGTTGCAGGACAGTATTCTCCTGGCTTTATGTATATCTTGTTAGATTCACTGGAGCATAATGTTTTATTACATGAGTATATTCATCATATCCAAAATGTAACGCAGTTTCACAATCTTCACTATTTTCTTGGATTGAAGTCTTATTTTCTTCAAATCCGCCGCCTCAATTGCGTTTGATGTAGATACCATCCACGTAAACGTAGGGGTATTTGTCGCCCTGCAAGGGGCGAATTCGCCAATCCTCGATGTGGACATATGCTTTCTTGTTCAGCTCGCTGATGGTGGCGGATTTGCTTGTCTCCCTGTGGGTTCATACTTGTTCAGTGGACATTAAGCTACTTGTGTTATAGAGTTGCCGAGATCAATAAATTAAAAAAATTTGCATAAGCGCTTTTAATTTCGACTTTAATATGCTATATTTTAAATGGATTGAATCACGCAATATACTATTTGGGAGCGGAGTGAGTAATATGCCTCAGTATGGAATGATGTCAGATGTTGATATTCGCAAAGCAATTGCTGATAGAGAAATGTGTATAACTCCGTTTAATAAAAATAATATTAACGACAAGAGGCTTACACCGGTAGGGTTTAATTTTTCATTCTCTCGATTTGTTGTGTCTTTAAACCAACGATCTTTTTTGCAGATTCATGAAAAAAATGATGAAATGTATTTTTTCCTTGAGCAAGGCGATACTGCAATCGCGCTTACGAATGAAAGCATATGGGTTTCAAAAAACATCGGAGGAACATTTCATTCAAAAGTGGGTTACGTTTCTTTGGGTTTGGGCCATATATCCACCACATTAGACCCATATTGGCAAGGGCAGCTTTTAATATCAATAAACAACCCCAGTAAGAGAAAAATTAAAGTAGTCATATCACGATTTATAAGTGGGAAGTGGATATACTCAACTTTTATTACATTATGCCTGTATAGGATGGGAACAGCCGCCAGCAAGCCGTCAGACAATAAGTCTGCACGACTTGATACCTTGTATGATATTATTAAGCATGATGTAAAAACTAAAAAACAAAAGCAAGTGGTAGACACAGTAAAACAAATGCTTACATTTATGTCCGAGCAAGAAAATGTTAACTTGAGTGAGAAAGAATCCGACGTCGAAAAAGAAGATATTGATCATTTTATAAACTGCCATAATGCAGTTTTGAGCGAATGGGATAAAAAGTATCCTATCATTCAAAAGCTAAGCAGTCGTGTGCTGTTAGCAAAAAAAATTAGGCGTATGATACCAAAAATTATAATTATGATAGTCAGTGTGCTCTTAACCATTATAGCATATTTAAGATTAGAGGAACATGATTTCTTGATTGTAATAATAGGTTTTATAGCTGCCATTGTTGGTGCCGCAATAGCGATCGTATGGGGTCGGGGGAAAGGGAGGAATCTATGATTAAGGTGAAGATTAAGCGGACTTCAAAATTGGCAGTTTTGCCGACATTTTCCTATCCGGGCGATGCAGGTATGGATTTACATTCCATCGAAAATACCGTTATAGCGCCGAACAGCATTCAGCTGATTCATACGGGACTTATTATTGAGCTTCCTCCAAAAACAGAAGCTCAAATTAGGCCTAGAAGTGGTTTAGCATTGAATAACGGAATTACTGTACTGAATTCTCCAGGCACTATTGATGAAGGTTATAGAGGAGAAATAGGTGTTATACTGATTAACCATGGAACAAAGTCTTTTTATGTAACTGAAGGTATGAAAATTGCGCAGCTGGTCGTAAAACCCATCTTGTCAATTGAGCTAGAAGAGGTCGATGATGTAAGTAACAGTGAACGCGGCAAAGGGGGCTTTGGGTCTAGTGGACTTAACGAACATTGATAGCAATGATCTTCCGAATATTGAGGAATACACGGATTCAGAATTGATTATTGGCTTGGTTTGTGCCGTAGGAACAGACTTAAGCTTAGTGATTCAAACTATTAAAGATCGTCTTCTTTTTTTCGATTATCAAGTTATAGTTATTGACGTTGCAGATCACATACTTGAAAGCTATAATAAGGAATTCAAAAGCAGAAAAAGAAAAATAAATCGACATGGAAAAGATAAATATGTATATAATGAAAATTCCGACTATAGAGGAAGGGAGGGTAAATATGAAGCGACACATGAATTAATGGATGTTGGTAATGCACTGAGAGGCGTACATCCCGGCTTAATTGGCTTAGCAATTATTGATAGAATACAGGATTATCGAGAAAATAATCCGAGTCAAGCTGGAGAAAACAATGACAATCGAAATGTATTAAAGAAAACAGCCTTTATAGTTAAGTCATTAAAAAATGAAGCTGAGGTAAATATACTAAGATCAGCTTATGGAAATGGCTTTTGCCTATTCGGAGTATATTCAGATGAAGAAAGACGACTGAGCAACTTAGTGTCTAAAAGAATGGATGAAGAGAGTGCCAAGGATTTAATTAAACGAGATGAAAATGAAGAGCCTGGTTATGGACAACATACTAGGGATACGTTTCAAATGGCAGACTTCTTTGTTAATTATGAAGATAGCAGTGCTGATGTTCAAGCCAATATCAGACGAATTATGGACTTAATATTTGGCGATCCCTTTATCACGCCTACTTTTGGTGAATATGCTATGTTTTCCGCATTTTGCGCTTCATTGAGGACAGCTGATCTTTCACGCCAAATTGGTGCAGTAATTTGTAAAGAGAGAGATGTTTTAGCCAGCGGTGCAAATGAATGTCCTCAATTTGGTGGCGGACAGTATTGGTTAGAGTATGATAAGCAAACCCACAAATATTATGACGTGAAAGATGGTCGAGATCATATTCGGGGATACGATTCAAATAAGCGAGAATTTCAAAACTTAGCAGTAGAATCCTTTCATGTCATTTCCTTGTTGATAAAGGAAGATTCTCTCGGAGAATTAGGTGATGATGCAGAAAAAGAGAAGTTTACCTTTGTTTTGGAGTCAGTGATTGCTCAACAGCAAACATCTGAAAAATACATGGAAATTCTGAAGGAGAAGACCGGGCTTGGCGATTTAACGGAATATGGCAGGGTGGTACATGCCGAGATGGAAGCATTATCCGTTTGTGCCCGCAATGGCATATCATGCAGAGGCGCCAAGCTTTACTGCACAACATTTCCATGCCATGTTTGTATGAAGCATTTAATCGCAGCGGGGATAACTAAAATAGTCTACATTGAGCCTTATCCAAAAAGCAAAGCCTTTGAATTGTATGGTGACTCTATTTCAAAATATGAAAGTGATGAAATCAACAAAGTTGTACTTACTCCTTTCTTTGGTGTTGGTCCACGACGATTTATCGAGCTTTTCAGCATGAACTTTAGCCCTCTTCCAAATAAGAAGAGGAAGGACTCAAAAGGCAACAAAAATAAATGGAAACCTTCCGATGCAATTGTTAGAGATCAAATGCTTCCATCAAGCTATATTGAAAGAGAGTTGAATTATTCAACTGTGTATGGCGCAATCGCTAAAAAAATATTGCCTGATGAAGAAATATTGTTTAATAAAGAAAAGGAGTAATGAAATGAAAGCAAGTGCTATTACGCAATTCCATCCCGCTGGGCTCCAAGAACGATCAGAACATTTGCGTAAGAAAAGAGATTCTTTACCCGCGTATAAGAGAAATGCCGTAGCCTATGGTATATCATTTCATGCTAAGACACAGTTCTATAATATGGAAACAAAAGCCAAAATAAACAGCAAATAGTAGCGTTGCCAAAATGTCTTTAAATTAAAATTTATGATAATCGATTTGAAAAAATACAAACAAACTCCCATGATTTATTACTGTCAAAAACATATTTAATGAACGTTATTCAAGGAACCTCAATAGAGTTCGTTTACTGCACAAGCTACTCGCTTAAATGTTAGTGCGGATTCTTGTCCAGTGTTCAGAGGGGAAATCAGCATAGGTCAGGGTTTCTTCGATACCGGCCTCAACTTTTTTAGCGGCGTCACCCAGCTTCATTTCCCGCAGAGCGGCCACGGCTGCCTCGGCCTTTTCGCGAGAGGCAGCGTTGTTTTCCTGAGCATGGGTAGCTTTTAGCATTTTCGCAACTATCTTTATCTTGGAGCGGGGAACGACAGAGAAAACATTGCGATAGAAATGGACTGTACAGCGTTGGTATTTGGCATCGGGAAAGACCTCAAACACCGCTTCCAACATGCCAAGATATTTGTCGCCCACCAGGAGCTTGACGCCATCCAGCCCTCGGCTTTTCAGCCACTGGAAGAGGCCTACCCAGCTGGCCTTGTCCTCCTTCATGCCCTCCGCTGCGCCAATGACCTCCCGGTAGCCGTCCTCATTGACGGCAATCGCTACCAGGATGGCTACGTTCTCAAATTCGCCTCCCCAATTGCGTTTGATGTAGATGCCGTCTACGTAAACGTATGGGTATTTACCACCCGTGCCGTAGCGGTTGCGCAAGTTCTCGATATGTACATATGCTTTCTTGTTCAGTTCGCTGATGGTGGAGGGTGACACCTAGCTACCCCACAGCGCTTCGGTGATGTCCTCCACGCGGCGTACCGAAACGCCCGCAAGATACATCTCAATCAGCGCGTCCTCCACGGAGCTTTCCCGCCGCTGGTACCGCTCGATGATCGCTGTTTCAAATAGTACTTTTTTGAGCCTCGGCATCTTCAGCGTCACATCGCCGGAGGTGGTAGTCAGATTTCGATTGTAGTGACCGGAACGGTATCCCTAGCGGGCTTCTGTCCGCTCATATTTAGCCGCTCGTGTCAGATCCTGTGCTTCCTTCTCCAGCAGCTCGTAGAGGGCTTCCTCCACGCTGCCACGAACCAGTTCTTTTAACTCGCTCTTGATTACGGATTCATTTAGTTGTATAATTTGTTTAGACATGATTTTGATTCCTTTCTGGTGAATTTGGTGTTGAACTTTATTCTACCATGAAGCTTAAAATCTTGTCCTTTTTTTATTTGTGCAACTTATTGTACATTATTGTTTTACAGGCGACGTGGTTGGGATTAAATCAGCGGAACCCCTGTGGTTGCAAGGCTTCTAAGATTTATCCCTATTATAACATCCGCATACAAATAGGCGGTTTCGTCACGGGTCTTTCTTTTGTTCCTCCTGCTGGTTGGCTGTTTCACTGTACCCACCTCCCGCCAGGCCAAACCAGCAATATATAGCAAAGTATCACAACTCCCGAATCTGCTCTACGAGAGAGTTCTTCCTCATACTGCGAACCGTAAATACCGTCAGCATCACCTGGACAAGCAGCAGCATGGCTGCAAAGATAAGCACCGGCACTAGAGGGAACTGATAGAAGAAATATTTGTTCATGCTTGTCTGCGTCCAGAGTACGCAGAGATACCCCGCCCCGGTTCCCACCGTCAACGTGGCGACAAGCGCCAAAACGGTGTAGATAAGGCCCTCTGTAGTCAGCATGCGGCGCACCTGTCGGGTGCTCATGCCCACGGCCTGCAATACGCCCAGCTCTTGCCTTCGGGCTAAAAAGCTCGTGATGTTCGTATTCACCAGATTGATCAAGGCAAAGCAGGCGATGAAGATGACAATGAAATACATGGCGGTGTAAATGCCCTGCTGGTTACCGTTGTAATAGTTCAGGACTTCCCGGTAGGTGTACAGTATCACATCGGGCTTATCATCGGTCAAATCGTGCAGCGCCGCCTCCACCGCAGTGTCTGTGCCAGGCTGCGTTACCACCTCCAGGCTGCCGATACAGTCTACCTCCATCCCAGCGTTCATCAGGTCTGCCGGCATGGTGAAGTTGGTGCTCATGCCCACATAGCTGTAATCTTCAATGATGGCCATGATGGTGAAGGTTTCGCGCACGATGGTGCCGTCCGGCCGGTTGAAGGCGATGGGGATTTCTGTTCCCAACTCAAGGACGCCAACCCAATGGCTTGCAATGGCGTTCACCACAACAAGGCCTTTCTCCCGAACCAGCATATCGTAGTCCAGCGTGCCCTCCAGTAGGGAATCCTCCATTTCAGGAATTAGGTCGGGGGTAAAGCCTTTGATGGTGTTCTTGTTCTCGCCGTACTGCGGCAGGGTGTAAACAACATCGGTGTAGTACCAGGGAATTACGTCCACCACGCCGTCGATGGCGCGTATCTCGGCTTGCATCCCAGCCCCCAGCGTATCTTTGGCTTGCAGGCCCTCGTAGGTGTTGCCACTGGTGTCGGAAAAAGAGGTAAAGGCACCCAGCGCCACCTGAAAGTTTCCGTTGGGGTACGAGTTTCGTGTCTCGGCCTCACCGTCATAGGACGCAGCCATTGACGCCACCAGCATCAAGAGCACCCCGCTGATACCAAGGGACAGCACCACTAAAACGGAGCGTCTCTTGTTACGGCCCAGGTTCATAGCCGCCAGGCGGCTGGGAGACGCCGAGCGGGACAGCTTTTTGCTGTCACTCTCAGCCCCCTGATAGGAGGTGTAACGAATGGCTTCAATGGGCGCAGTTCCTGCGGCTTTGCGGGCAGGCGAAGACACAGAGACCATCACGATGAGCAGGGAAAATATCGAAACGACCGCACTGACGATGAGGGTTGTGGGCCAGTACCAGCCACCGGGAATCAGCAGCCAGGCCACAAGGCCACCAATCAAAAGCCCCAGCGGGATGCCGATGGCGGCGAGCAGCCGCCCTTCGCGGTAGACGATGCGCTTCACTTGGCGCTTGGTGGCACCCATGGTACGCAGTTGACCGTACTCCCGCACCCGCCCAGCAATCGAGATGTAGAAAATACTGTACATTACGATTCCGGCGCCGATAAAAACCACCAGCACGACAATCAGGGGGAACAACAAATCGCTGGACAGTCCATTTTGCTCCATCGCAAGGAAGTAGCTGTCCCGAATGATCACATTGTTCTCGTCGATTCCAAGGTCTTGCGCAATTTCATCCGCAAGCTCCCGTACGCTCTCTTTGGTATAGCCGGTTGGGTTATGCAGGCCCACGTAGTAATCCATGGGCGGAGCAACACCGTCGTCCATCCCATTCACATACGCTTTTGACACGATCACCGTGGTTTTGCCGATATCCCCGGTTTCCACCTGCAAAAGGCCGCTCACGCGATATTCACGCTCGGTGCCGTCACCCAAATCCAGTGCCACTGTGGTTCCTATTTCTTCCGGCAGGCCAAGGGACCTTAAAAAAGATGGCTGTGCCAAAATTTCACTGGCGGTTTGGGGCAGGCTGCCGCTGTATTCCATTCTCTGGCTGCGCAGCATAGCTTCGTTGCCATAACTCACTTGCAGCAGGGTGCTGCCGTGCTTTGCGATGCCCCCGCTCATAAACTCACCCACAAATTCCACTTCGGGCCTTTCGGCAAGGGATGCGGCTAAGTCCGGCGCTGTCATAATGTATACGATTTGCGCGGTTCCCGTTTGCAGGTTTTTCTGTTCCTGAACGGTGCCCAATGTTATGAGGGCAAGGGCAGACAGAAGGGCCGTGGCAATGGCGATGGTCAGGACAATGAAACTGTTGCGGATGCGGCTGGCTCGCAGGGTGCTGCCGGCCAGATGGCGCACGGCGCCCTTGGTAGTGTTTTCCAGTATCATGCGCCCATCCCTCCGCTTACGATCTGCCCGTCCTCAATGCGAACGATGCGGTCGGCAAGTTGGGCAATGGCATTGTTGTGGGTAATCATCACAATGGTTTGGCTAAAGGACTTCCCAGTGAGTTTAAGCAGGCCCAGCACGTCGCTGCCTGTTTTGCTGTCCAGGTTGCCGGTGGGTTCATCAGCCAGCACGATGGCGGGCTTTGTCACCAGCGCGCGGGCAATGGCTACCCGCTGCTGCTGGCCGCCGGACAGTTTGCTGGGCATACTGCGCAGCTTTTCGCCCAGCGCCAACATGCCGATAATTTGGTCGAGAAAGGCTCTATCAGGCTGTTCGCCGTCCAGCTCCAGCGGCAAAACGATATTCTCGTACACGTTTAACATAGGTACAAGGTTATAGTTTTGGAACACGAAGCCAATGTTCCGCCTACGGAAAATGGTGAGGGCTTCATCGTTCATCCCTGCCAACACCTTTCCGCGCACTTCCACTTTGCCGGAGGTGGGGGTGTCGAGTCCACCCATCATGTGCAGCAGGGTGGATTTGCCGCTGCCGGAGGTGCCCACCACAGCCACAAACTCGCCTTGCTCCACCTCCAAGCTCACGCCATCCAACGCCCTCGTCTGGTTATCTCCGGTGCCATAGTATTTTTTCAGCTCATTAGTTTTCAAAATGCTCATGTTTCAATTTTCCTTTCTGCTGGTTTTACCGGCACCTTCAGTGTACAAGGCAAATGTCCGTCAACCGTTACAGAAACGTAGAAAAACACGGATTTTGCCCTCTGAAATGTTACAGGTTTCGGAGAATTGGATGGTGGCACCTTCTCAGAGCCGGTTTGGCAGATACACTGAAAAGGCCGCTCCCTGCCCCAGTTGTGAAGTGACCGTCACATAGCCGCCCTGCGCCGCTATAATCTGCCGTGTAAGATACAGGCCGATGCCAACCCCCTCCACACTTCCCATGTTGCACCCACGCACAAATCTGCCAAATATGCCTGCCTGCTCCGCTTCAGATATGCCGGGGCCGGTATCCTTTACCTCTATAGCGGTGTACATTTCCTGCTTTCGCACATGGATATCGACGCTTCCCCCAGATGGTGTATATTTCACGGCGTTATCCAGTAGGTTAAACAGCGCTTCTGCCGTCCACTTGGCATCGTGGGGCAGCATCAAGCCCTCCGGGCAATCCACTGTGACCGCAAGCTGCTTTTGTTCGGCGGGCAGTAGGATACCGCTGAGGGCGCGGGCGATGGTTTCATACAGCAAAGATGGCTTGCATTGCATCTGAATCATTCCGGTTTCAAGCCGGGATGCCTTCACCAGAGTTTCCATCAAAAATCCCAGCTTATCCAGTTGGCCCTCCGCCGTCTGTAAAAATTCCGTTCGTTTGTCGGGGGTCAGTTCTCTTTGCAGCAGCGTGGTGTTGATCATTTCGAGGTTTGCAATAGGTGTACGCACTTGGTGGGCAATATCGGAAACAAGCCCTTCTACCTGCCGTTTGTCCTTTTCAAGTCGGTTTCGCTCTGCCTGCTGTGCTTGTGCAAGGCGCAACAAGCGGTTGCCGATGCGTGACAACAGTGTTTCTCGCTCCAGGCTAAAGCGAGGTGCCGTAGGTTCTTTTTTTCCAATAATAAGCATCGTATCCACCGCTTCGCACATTTCGGCGGCAAAGCTCTCCAGCTTTCGCTGCACCAACCGAAGCAACACCACGCCCCAAATAAAAAGGATGGCCAAAACCACCAGCCCAGTGATTGCCACCGCCACAGAACCGGAGATAAACCACGCGGCCAGGGTGGCAGTTGTTGCCGTGAGAAAAGCGCCTAACCCGCAGAGCAGGTAGATACCACGCACCGTAATAGATGCTGTTTTCACTGTTTGCCACCACCTATCCACATATACCCCATGCCATAGGCTGTTTTAATGTACTGTCGGCCATCTTTTTCCACCTTGCCACGTATACGGCTGATGGTGGTGGTCAGGGTATGTTCGTCCACAAAATTACCGTCTGCATCCCACAGCTTTTCAAGCAGCGTCTGGCGCGTGAGGATTGCCTCAGGGTTTGCCGTAAGGATACGAAGCATCTTGTATTCCAGCGGGCTAATCGCTAACGTTACGCCATCCAGCGTGGTGACAAGAGTTAAAAAGTCGATAACAAGGTAGCCGTCGTCATATTTGTCTGTCGGGATGTTCCTGTCCATCACCTTGAGCAGCGCGGCCACTTTTTTCAGAAATACGCTGATCGGAAAGGGCTTTGTGACATAATCGGCCGCGCCAAGCTCATACCCCCGAATCATATCGCTTTCCATATCATTGGCGGTGAGAAAGAGAACCTCAGCCCCTGGCTGCGCCTGCTTCAACTCGCGGCACAAATCAAAACCGTTGCCGTCCGGCAGGTTCACATCCATAATGGCAAGGTCGTACTGCGCCGTGTGAATCAGCTTGCGGGCTTCACGGGCGCTTTGTGCGCAGTCCACATCACAGCCCTCCGCCTCTAAATTGAATGTCAGTGTTCCGGCCAGCACAGGATCATCCTCAACAAGAAAAATTTTTGCCTTTGCCACAGCACTCACCTCCCAAAAAAATATATGTTTTACTGGCGCGTTCATTCCACCGCTGTTCATGTCATTGGAATCTATACCCATTCCCAAATATATAGAAGCATAACATGCAAATATCCGCAAAATGTTACAGTGAGTTTGGGAATAATGTCTCATCAAACCTGGTTGCATAACTGTGCAAATGATTCACTTCCATTTGAATCATATCACAATCCACTTGAACATCAATTAGCAAATTGCTCCTCCTTTATAGCCAACCATCTAATAAAAGTATACATGATGCGCCCCTTTATTATCAAGGCTCACGTTCTAAACTACGGTGTGGAAATACTATCTCGTGGGCCTGCTGGGGCGTCACCTCGCCCGCCTTGAAAGACTGGTAGCCGTGGTAGGCCAGCCGCCCGCCCGCCTCGTTCCATACCTGCTTTGTCAGCAGCATCTGCTCCCTGGCGTGCTCGGGCAGGCAGTTCACGCGTGACGTACTCGACCTTTTCCTCCCGCGTCACATAGGTGAGCACGTTGCCCATGTCATCATGGCAGGCGTGTTCACTGATTTTTTCCGGCATAGTCCAGCACATGGTCAAGGCGTTTCTTTATCGGCCAAACGGATGTAGTCGTCATCAGCGGGCATCGGCCCGTTGGATACGCAAAATCGCCGTCCGCAATTCCGCGGCAATACGCCTGTATGCGGCCATGTCGATATTGCCGCTGGTGTTGGCAACCTTGGCGATTTTGTTGAGGTTCGTGCCGATTTTGTACAGCTCGGCGTTCATGGCGTGGTAGTCGGCGGGCGGCATTTCCCGCACCGCCGCCCCTTGGATGATCTGGCGGAAAACCGCCGATCTGGCGAAAAGCATTCTGGCCCTTACCGACGAAAGCACTATGGCGGGTGACTTTTTCGAGGGAAAGCTCACCGAGCTTTATGATGAGCACACCGCCCTCCTCAAGCAGATGAGTGAGGATGATCAGCGCCGGGCCAACTCGGGCGCTCACTCGGCACGGCTCATGAGCCTCATGGCCTCCATCCGAAACGCCCCGGCACGCATCGACGACTACCATGATCCCTGCACCCAGGAAATGGTGGAGCAGGTCAGGGTTATGGATGCCCAAAGCCTCCTAGTGACATTCAAAGGCGGGGCTGAAATAGAGGTGGAGGTGATGGGGTAATTCAGGCAATATCAATTTTCAAGGCGCATATTGTCTCGGAGATTAATTAATATTTAATACCTTTCTAATTACTAATTGGAATTATCCATAGCAAAAGCCCCTTTCATTGAATAGGTAAAATGAAAATAGGCTTTAATCGGACGGCTATCAGCATAGCACCTGTGGGAGTTTCACCCCTGCTCATTTAAGGCAGCTTCACCCATTGCCTGCAACGCTTTTAACGCTCGGACTGTGGCTAAAAATATCGTTTTAGTAGCTCAAAAGAGCTTGTCCGCCAGTACTGCACTGTGCTGCGGGGAATATCGAGCAGTTCCCCGATTTCCACGTCGCTCATTTCCATGAAGTAGTACAGCAAAACGGCGGCTTTGATTTTTGATTTATCAAAACCGCCGTTAGGCTACTTTATATTGCTTCGGGCATGGCTATCCCGCCACCGCAACAACGGTTTTTTTATATGCCGTCGCGGGCGATTTTTAGCCTGCCGCTTGTTATTTTACTTAAAGTTCCTGCCGCATAAACGAATGACACGCCATAAATAATCCGAGTGCGGCACATCCCCCGATTGATAAACAAACAGGCCATGAGATTGCTGTCATATAGGTAGCACTCATAAGGGTTACTGCTGTCCACGGAATGAAACGTACTACCTCTAATGGAAAATACATGGCAAATGCACCTATTACAGTGAATAGCAAAGTAAAAATCAAAGAAGTGTATGAATTTTCACGCTGTAATACCGCCATCCAGGCAATAGGAGTAAAAACAGCCCAACTCAGTAATCCATTTAATAAACCGGACAGTATTACTTTTGGTAAGAACTCTAATAAGGTCTGTTGTCCATACAACAAATATGCACCACAGCAGGAAATCAAAGTGAAAATAACTGTCAATAGTAACTGCCATATGAACCAAATGACTATTTTTCCGATTATGAACGTAACACGCTTCACCGGCGCGGTAAGAGTGTTTATTATGGTGTGGTCACCATATTCTTTTTGTATTAAAAAGGTAAGAATGAAACCACCTAAAACAGGGTATATAATCAGTTGGCAAACCTGTGACAAGCTTGGTAACCAAGTGAGAATATCTATGGGCGGTCGTCCTTTGAATTGCACAATATCTTTGCCAATCAGCACAATAGGTAATAGAACTGCGACAATGGATAATATAAGAACCAGCTTATTACGTCGTAGCTTCATACACTCTGTTGCAAGTACATTAAGCAATGCCGACACCCCCCGTTATCTTCTTGAAATAATCTTCCAGATTATCATTGCACATCTGAACGGTGGACAGGCCCACATCAGCAGACACCATTGCCTTATTTAATTCTACTAAATCAATGCCTGTATCATATATCCGAATAGAATTATCCGCATCGATAACGTAATTCGTGACTGACAATTTGCGTTCCAGCACCTGCGTTGCTGTCGGCAGCGATTTTACATATATATGAATATATTTCTCGTTTTTCTTTTCAAGTTCTGTCATTGTACTTTCTTCCAGCAATTTGCCCTCATGGATAATTCCAATGTCGTCAGCCATCAGGGCAATTTCTGAGAGAATGTGGCTGGATATCAGAATGGTTTTCCCTTGTTCTTCACACAAACTCCGAAACAATGTCCGAATTTCTGCAATTCCAATGGGGTCAAGCCCATTTGTCGGTTCATCCAATATCAAAAGCTCTGGGGAGTTCAGGAGTGCATTGGCTAATCCTAATCGCTGCTTCATACCAAGCGAATAAGAGGAAAATATTTTCTTATCGTTATAGGGCAGACCCACAATTTGCAGAATATGCTCAATCGCATTTGGTTTGATAGTCCCGCGCAGCCGGGCAAAAATCCGCAGATTTTCCGTAGCAGTCAGGTTTGGATAAAATCCGGGAGTTTCCACAATCGAGCCTATCCGGGGGTACAGTTTAGTCTCATTGTTTTTTAGCTGTTGTCCAAATAAGCATACTTCGCCGGAAGTGATAGACACAAGCCCTAAAATCATTTTCATTATGGTGGTCTTTCCGGCTCCGTTACGCCCAAGCAATCCGTATATCCTGCCGCGCTTTAGCTGTAAGTCCACGCTATCTACAACGGTATTAGAGCCATACGTTTTTGTGATTGATTGTGTTTCAATGATATAATCGCCCATCGATTCAACGCCTCCTTCTAAATAAGAATAGCATGTCAACCTTGCCAGAACCTTGCCGTTACCTTGCTTTTTTCTTGCTTTGACGTTGGGGGATATGTTATTGCAAAGTGCGCGGCAGATAAACTGTAAATGTGGTTTCTTTATTCGGCAAGCTGTTAACGGTTATCTTGCCGCCGTGTGCTTTTACAAGCTCCTGCGCTATGGATAATCCCAATCCGCTGCCCTTTATGCCACGCGCTTCATCTAGCTTATAAAGCCGGTCAAAAATACAGGGAATACTCTCCTGCGGTATTCCCGTGCCATTGTCGGTAACAGAGAAAATCACCGTATTATCTTCTGCGGCAATACGAATATTTATCAAGCTGCCACCGCTATGCAAAATAGCATTTTGTATCAAATTGTTTGCAATACGCATATAGGCACCCGCATCAAGTTTTATATATAGTTCGCTATCATCTATAGCGACCTCATAGTCAATGCCGCTATTTTCAAATTGGGGTACCCAGCCTATAACAGTATTCCGCGTCAACTCGTTTATATCAACACATTCAAAGGTAAACTTCCATTCGTTGGAATTGAGCTTAAACCACTCGAAAAGCGTGTCTATATGTTCTTTAAGGTCATGCGCTTTGCGCTGCGCAATGTCAATATAGCTGTCCTTTTCCTCTCCGTAGACAAGCCCGCCGTGAACAGCATCCAAATAGCCGATAAGCGATGTTAGCGGTGTTTTAACATCATGGGACAAACTCGTCATAATTTGCCGATTGGCCTGTTCAATGCGGGCATTTTGTATGAGCTGTTCTTGGCTGTTTTCCACAATCATATTGATTTCATAGCAAATTTTAGTTGTCATTTCCTTATGGGGCGCGAGAACCCGCCTATTCATATTTCCCCGTTCAATATCGTTCAAAACTGAAATGATATAATTTAGCTGCTTTTTTTCATTGAAAATTTTAGCGGACAACAGACAAACGATTAAAACAAGCACCATTATAATCCCAAACAATAAATAAAACGTGTTCATAAGGTAGCCCCCTTATTAAAACGATACCCCACACCCCGAACAGTTTGAATATAATAAGGGTTATTTGCATCCGGTTCTATTTTCTTCCGTAATTTACTAATGAACGACATAATATTGCTGTCGTCAAAAGCGTAATCATCCTCCCAAACTTGCATATAAATCTGCTTTTTTGTAAATATCCTGCCGGGATTGTTTGCGAAAAATATAAGCATATCAAGCTCTTTCGCTGTTAACTCTACAGCTTTATGATTGATGAACACCGCTCGGTTCTCTACGTCTATTGTCAGTCCACGCAATGCAATGACGGGTTCTTTCCAATAATTTATCTGATTTAATTGTGTGTACCGTCGCACCAACGAAGCAATCCGGGCGGTAAGCTCATTGATACTAAAGGGCTTTGTCAAATAATCATCCGCACCGTCACGCAAACCTTTCACCTTATCGCGTTCATTATCTTTAGCTGTAAGCATCAGAATTGGAACAGAACTTGTTTTTCTAATCTCCGAAAGAACACTGAAACCATCTAATTCAGGGAGCATAATATCAATGACAATAAGTTGATATTGATTTTCACTTGCTTTTTTGAGCCCTGCTACTCCGGTGTAAGCCGCATCTGCGTAAAGGCCCTCTTGCTCAGCATATTTTTGAATAAGGGCGCAAATATCTTTATCATCATCAATAACTAGAATTTTATTATTCATTTCCTTTTCCATCCTTGTCTTTATACCGCCTGTCTTTTGGTTTTTCCGCTTTAGCAGGAACAAGCCAAAGATTACCCTTTTTCGTCGCACCAGGTATGCGCCCGGCAGAACAATAGTAATTCACCATACGGGCAGTAATGCCCCAATTCTCGCCAACCTCTTTCACTGTCAGATAATCCATTGAACCACCGCCTTTTCTCAATAGAATTATTATACTTCGCTTTCTCGAAACATACAAGGAAAAATAGACATTAAAAGCTTCATCATGTACTCTTGTGCATCGCTTCGCTTCTGTCACGGGAACTATAAAATGATAGAGGGTGATATGATTATGCACAAAGAAGATAAATACGATTTTACTGCTATCGGGCAAGCCATAAAAGAAGCTCGATTAAAAAGAGGCTGGACACGGGAAGAATTAGCGCAGGAAATTGACCTTGCGCCCCGATATATTATGTCCATTGAAAACAAAGGCCAGCACCCAAGTTTTCAGGTATTCGTTACACTTATGACGCTGTTCCATATCTCGGTAGACCAGTTTCTTTACTCGAATACTGGAAAAGAGAAGTCAACGCGCCGCCGCCAGCTCGACGCGGAGCTGGACGGGCTAACCGAACAGGACTATATCGTACTGGAAGCCACGGCAAAGGGATTGAAAGAAGCAAAGGAAACGGGGGAATAAAAGCCCTTGTTTCTGTATTTATGAAGCGCCGCAAACTTTACTGTTTGCGGCGTTTTCTTTTGTTCGGGATATTTGGCATTTCTGCCGTTCTGTTGTTGTAGGGAGTAGGGAAAGTTACGTAGCAAGCATATGGCAGCTGGTGAGCTTCATAAACTTACTTTTCACAAGCTCGGCGGGGTAGTCGTCGCCGGCAACACGGATTGTCTTTCTCGACGTGCAGACGGTTTCAAGTATCAAGTCCACGATTTCATCAAGGCTTTCTGCGCTATACCGCTCCTGCAAAATGCCGTACTCGATATTGTCCTTGATGATTTCCTCATAAATCTTGTATGCGTCGCCCGCTTCCGTTCTGTTCCTTTCCGGCTGCTCGTAAATGGTGTATTCAATGGCGGTCATTTTACCGCTATCGTCCCGGCCTTGCTGCCGGGTGATGTAGCCCGCCTTTTCAAGCTCCCATATGGCCGTGTGGATAGCGTCGATTTTTCCCGGTTGATATGGGATAGGCCGGATAGGGTAAAATCCCAATCCTCCGGCAAGGACAACATTTGCGACAACAAGCCTTTCGCTTTCAGGGTCAAGCCCTTGTTTCGCAAATGGTGATTGGACATAACCGTGTAGCCCTTGTTTTTCGCTACCCGGAAGACGGCCATTGTGTCACGCTCCTTTCTTTCTGAAAAATGGCATAAAAAAACGCCGCAGATTTCAAAACCTACGGCGCAGATTGCTTTTTCATTGAGCTATTAGGGGGAATGCTTGTCTATTGACCACCCGCAAACCATTGATTTCATGCGGTTTTCTGAAAAAGTCCTATATCGCCACTCGCACCAAACACAGATAATCCGAACCCTTGCCAACAGGTGACGCCTGTTGGCAAGGGTTCGGATTTGTGCTATATCTATAAATTTATATTCACATCGGGATGCCTTAAAAGGCATCACTTTTTCATGCTGTCCGTGTTCTGAAAGCGTCAAAAGCAGAAGCTACACGACGGGGGATTATCGGGCTAAAGGACAGGCTTATCAAAAAATAAAGGAAGCGGCGCTACCTCAACAAAGATACACGCCACTTCCCCCAGCCGACACATGCCCGAGGGCAGATGCAGCGCAAATATATTGCCATACGCCGCAAACTTTTTCAAGCAGTGTCGGAGTGAATTGAGAAAGAACGATTTTATATATGCCAAGTATTTTAGAGGAATTTGCATATGGGAACGTATCACCGGGAGCACAATTTTTCGATAAGAATTCCAAATATGGAAAGGTCGTTGACGCTCAGGGCGAAGCCAACCGGCTTACCGCAGTAAGAAACCTTATGTATGGCTACAAATTAGGGCTTATTATGACAGCGGAGGCATTTGTGGGAATGGATGATTTGTATGTTGGCGGGGAGGAATTATAAAACAGAAAATGTCATTAGATGATTGCCAGCGTTTTCAAGAGTTGGAAAACCCTCTACTTGACGCTTTCTCTTGCGGTTTCAATCTGGGCACGGAATTGATGATAGCGGTTTATGCATATAAGCAATAGCTATAAAAGCACTTCTGGTCAAGTTGGCCTGAAGTGGTGAAAAGCCCCAGAGTCGGCACCACTGGTAAGATAATGTGGTGCCGACTTCTCTTCTGACCAACATTGAATTTTAATCATGTGCGTAGAATAGCTGCCAATGTTACAGCTTATGACTTTTTTGTACTGAAACATTAATGCAAAACAAAACGCTGGCTAAAGCAGAAATTACGGTGTCATTTGAGAATATTATCTTTCTTTACCATTTTTACAAACGCCAGCACCTCGAGCACTATAACAAATGCGACAGGAAGGGAGCCGACAATGGTTGCCGCCTGTAAGGTTTCAAAAGGCCCGTCCATGAATAATATGGCGGCGGGTATCAGCACCATAAGGATACACCAGAAAAATACCAATTTCGGATTCGGGTCTTCACCTTGTTTCAGGCGTGTCTGTGAAATGGCCGCAATGGAGGTTGCGCTGGCATCATAGGTGGTTGCGTTAAACAGCACGCCACATATTGCGATTGCTAAAACGACTATCTTGCCGAGTGGCAGATGCTGAAAACTCTCCATTATCGCATAGCTTGCGCCGACCTCTTCAATCCGTGCGATCAAATCGAACGTACCCGTAAATTGCAGATTCATAGTGAAGCCGCCCATGACCCAGAAAAATAGCCCGGCGCCCAAGGTGCCGTACATAACACTGCCCATCAGCACATTCCGGACGCTGCGTCCGCGTGACATGCGGGCGATGAACAGCCCCATAAACATGCTGGCAGACATCCACCAGGCCCAGAAAAACTGTGTCCACATTTCCGGAAAACCGCCGTTGAGTATGGGATCCATCCAAGTGGCCATGCGCACGAAGTTTTGAGCAAATATACCCACGGAGGTTGTAGACATCTTGATTATGAATATGGTGGGGCCAAAAATAAATATAAAAAGAAGAATCATAAGAGAGAGCTTATAGCTGCCGTCACCGAGCTTGGCAACGCCTTTTTTAAGGCCGAGGATAGCCGCGAGAGAGAAAACTACGGTTGTGGCGATGAGAACAATCACCATATACATCATGTTTGTCTCAACACCTATAAGGTAGCAAACAGCTGTAGTGATAAAGGGTACGGATATACCGAGCTCCGTTGTGGTTCCCATAATCATGGCAATAATAAACAAAATATCCAGCAGTTTTCCGGGCCAGCGATCCGTGTGCTTGCCAAGGACATCACGGCATGCTTCGCTGACTTTGAGCACCGGCTTTTTACGAACAAAGTAGCAGTACGCGATGGGAAGGGCAGTGATGGCATACAGCGCCCAGGGTATGAGTCCCCAATGGAAGAAGGTGTAAGCGCCTGACCATTCCGCCGCCTGCGTGCTCATAGCCGGAATATCAAGAGCAGGCGCGCGAAAATATTCCGTCCATTCTATGGGCGCCCAGTACAGCAGGGCGGCGGCGTTGCCGGCGGTGAACAGAGTAGCAGCCCAAACGAAATTACCGTACTCGGGCTTTTCATCCGGATCCCCGAATTTAATCTTTCCATATCTGGAAAAAGAGAAGAATAACACCAGGCAGATTGACAAAACCCCCGCCCATGTGTAAATAAAACCCAATTGATTCACAACAAATTCCCTGGCAGCCAGCATCCCTTTGCTGGTCTGATCAGGGAAAATAAAAAGTGCCATGACAAGAAGCAAAATCAGGGATACGGAGATGCCAAATACAGGAACATCGAGTTTTTTCTTTTCGCTCAAGCGTTCTTTTTTACTCATATCAATTCCCTCTCAACAAAGATTGTGAAGATTTCAACATTCAGGTTAGCATCAATATGTCGAAATAGCAAGAAAAATTAATCAAATGATTAAAAAACGTGTATATGTGAAAATATTAATCTAATGATTTGTTCAAAAGGCATAAAACTATAGGTACTAATTGGAAAGCTAAAGAAATTATAGGAATGATAAAAACTAATCACTCCTTGACTTTATCTATCTCGCATTATATATTTGATATAGAAAATGGATAATGAGGAGGGAAATAAAAAGTGAAAAAAACGACGCCTGAGGCTAAGAAAAACCTTAAAAAGCAACGCGTTATGCGCTATTTTATAGATGCCGCACGCAAGATATCCAAAGAGGAGGGGCTGTCCGGAATCACAATTAGGTCCGTGGCGGACAGGGCAGGCTACAACAGTGCATCTCTCTATAACTACTTTGATAATTTGGAGCAGCTCCTTGCGTTCACAAGCATCGACCTTATATCAGACTGGCTCCTTGAATACATTCACATAATGGAGGGAGAGGGCGACGAGCTGGATAAGTACATTTTAGGCTGGGAGATGTTCAGTATGTACTCTTTCAATGACCCGGCCACATTTTCCTATGTATATGCATCGGAGAATACAGACAAGGTCATTCAGTACTTTGAGGAGTATCAGGAGATCTTCCCGGGTCCCTGTGATGAAATACCGGAGGAAGTAATGGAGGTATATAAGAAAAAAACATTGAGGGAGCAGGAGCAGCAAAATATCGCGTCCTGCGTAAAAGCAGGTTTTTTCAATGAAGCTGATGCAGAAAGCGTATACATGCTGGCTCTGATTCTTAATAACGGCCTCTTATGTGAACTCACAAATAAAAAAAGCAATGTGAAAACACATGAGGAGTATACCAGGATTTATATTAAGTATCTTGTGGAGTATATCCAGATAAAGCTTCAAAAGCCAAAAGATCTATCAAAATATCTATGAAGAAAAGTAAAATGAACCTCCAAAAAGCGACTGCTTGGAGGTTCATTTTACTTTTTAGACAAAAATATGATCAAATGATTATAAATTATACATGAATTTTTAATTTGTGTTGACATTGGCGCCTTGAGCGTTTAATATTTAATTATCAAACCGCATATGCAAAAAAATAATCACGCGATCTTCAATGCGCATGAAGATCATGGAATTCTTCAGCAGAAGAAAGGAGCACTATGAAAAACTTCGAGTATTATAATCCCGAACATTTAATTTTTGGCGTTGGCGCTTTCGAGCAGCTGGCGACTTTGCCGATGCCCGGCAAGAGGGCCTGCATCGTCTGTACCCCCCGCCGTCGATTTGTCGACAGAGCGATCGAGCTGCTTAAGAAAAACGGCGTCGAGTGTGTCGTCTACGACAAGTGCCGCGAGAACCCCGATACGAGGACTATAGAAGCCGGCTCAAGGTTCGCCCATGAGAACGGTGTGGACTTCCTGGTCTCTATCGGTGGAGGTTCCACCACAGATACCGCTAAGTGCATGGGTGTACTGCTCTATAACGGCGTGAACGACAGCATCTGGGACTATGTTGCATACTACGATGGCCACAAGGAGCCCAAGGGAATGACGCCCCTTATCATCGTTTCCACAACCTCCGGTACAGGCACCGAGGCTGACCAGTCCGGCGTGCTCACCGAGGAATTCAAGAACATAAAGCTCGACGTTGCGTACCCCTGCATGTGGGCTGTTTACAGCATCGTGGACCCCAGCCTCCAGACCTCCGTATCCCCCTTCTACACTGCCTGCCAGGGCATGGATGTCATCTTCCATTGCTCCGAGAGCTATCTGGACAAGTATCATACCCCGTTCACCGACATGACCAACACCACGGGACTTAAGTACGCCGCGGCCGCTCTTGAGACCGTATACAGAGATCCGGAGAACATAGAGGCTCGCACCAATATGGCTCTTGCCAGCAACCTCGCGGGTATCAGCGAATCCATGGTAGACCTTATCTCCACCCACGCTGCCGGACACACCCTGGGCTCCATTCATCATGACGTGCCCCACGGCTACGCGCTGTGCCTGATGGCTCCTGTAATGTTCGAGTTTTACACCCACTACCCCAAGGAAGTCCCCGAGCGCATGGCATATCTTGCCCGGCTGGTGGGTTACGGCGACACAGCCGAGGATTATGTCCGCTTCATCGTTGATAAGCTGAAAGCTCTCGATATGTACTATCTTGACTACTCCGTCTATGGCATTGACCCTGCCCGTTGCGAGGAGTACGGCAAGAAGATGGTGGGAGACATCGCTCCTTACTGCGACAAGGACGAGATCGTCATCACCGAAGAACAGGCTGTAGAACTGTTCCGCAAGGCTTTGGCTCCCAGGAAGTGATTCGTGTTTTGAGTGGGGGCACATTATGTGCCTTCACTTTTTTCGCGACCAATGGTCGAATTCTGAACAGATATTATGCTCTTTAGGAGGTAAGTCGCATGAGGAGCTTTGAATACTACAACCCGCAGCATCTGATATTCGGCAACGACTCTTTTGATCAGCTGGCTACATTGCCAATGCCGGGAAAGAGGGCTTGCATAGTCTGCACCCCCGAGAGACTCTTTGTGGAGCGGGCTCAAGAGCTGCTGAGAAAAAACGGCGTTGAATCCGTGGTATATGACCAGGTGCGCCCTAATCCAAACACTATAAGCATAAATAATGGCGCGAAGTTCGCCTATTTGAATGGCTGCGACTTTGTCGTGGCCGTTGGCGGCGGGTCCTCCATAGACTCCTCCAAATGCATAGCGATGCTTTTGCGCAATGGAGTGGAGGATGATATATGGGACTATGTGCCGCATCTGGAGGGACATAAAAAGCCTGTGGGCTCCGCGCCGTATATCGCGGTCTGCACAACTGCCGGCCCTGGCTCCGGCTCGACGCAAAGCGGAGTGGTGTCAAACGATGCCATTAACCTGAAGCTGGATGTGTGTCACCCGTGCATGTTTGCCACTTACACCATCGTGGACCCCAAATTGCATGTATCCGTTCCAAAGGAGCTGACGGCGGTGCAGGGGATGGATATCATTTTCCACTGCATGGAGGGATACTTAGATAAGTTCCACACCCCATACACGGATATGCTCTATCTTACCGCTCTAAAGTATACAGCCGACAATCTTAGAAGCTGCTGCGAGTATCCCGACAATCTGGACGCCCGCGCGGCGCTTGCCCTTGCGGACAACATGTCCGGTATGGGGGAGGCCATGGTCGATGTGATGAGCCTGCACGCCATGGCTCACACTTTGGGCTCTTTCCACGAGGACATTCCCCACGGACTTGCATTAAGCCTGCTTGCTCCAGAGGCTTTTAAGTTCTATTGCAGCTACCCTGTAGAGACCACTCAGCGCATGGCCTATATGTCCGAGCTTTTGGGATACGGCTTTTCGCCCGAGGGCTGCGTAAGCTTCCTGCTTGATCTTCTGAAGGCCATTGACCTTTATAAGGTGGATTATGAAAAGTACGGGGTAGACCCTGCCAGAGCGGCCGAGTACGCGCACCATACAATAAACTGTGTCGCCTGTTATATGGACAAGGACGAGCACAGTCCGACGGAAGCAGAGCTGACAAGCGTA
Source organism: uncultured Oscillospiraceae bacterium (assembly GCA_964535405.1). Lineage (GTDB taxonomy): Bacteria > Bacillota > Clostridia > Oscillospirales > Oscillospiraceae > Scatomorpha. Next base: position 74,025 of record CAZHUG010000001.1, read on the forward strand.
TTGACGAAGGCTTTCGACAGGCAAAAGGCATTGAGAGAAATGAATTAGAAAAGGTGAATTGAATGGAAAAATCAAAAGGCAGGGTAACTCTGGTGATCGTGATAGTCATGTTGATGACTTTCTTTTTCAGCCTTACTCTTTGTGAGGTTTCACCACTTATCACAAACATCGTTGACCAGGTCGGCTGGACTCTGGGCCAAGCCGGACAGCTCAATTCCATCGTGTTCTTCCTTATGGGCGCATTCGCCGTCATCGCAAGCCCGATAATGGATAAACTTGGAACCAAAAAGACAGCTCTTGTTGCTTTGGCGCTGGCAGCGGTCTCACATCTGGTTTCCTTCATTTGCGGGGACAGCTTCACCGCTCACTACATTCGCCAGTTCGTTTACGGCTGCTCCTGGGGCATATTCTTCCTGGTTCCGGGCGCTGTTCTGAACTATTGGCTGCCGGTCGAGAGCCGAGCTTTCTTTTTAGGCATGCGCTGCGCAGTCGATCTGGGTTCCTGCGCCGTGGCATATTACATCGTTCTGCCCATATTCCATGCCCTTGGCGACAACTGGCAGATGACGTTCACGATCATCGGTATTTTGGCAGTTATCATCTTCGCTATCTATGCGGCCTTTATTCCGACTACGCAGGAGGAGAAGGATGAGATCGCCGCAAAAAATGCCGCAAGAGCCTCCGGCACAAAGCAGTCCCCGGGTATTATCCGTGCCGCAAAGAGCAAACAGGTTTGGATCATTTGTCTGTCCTTGATAGGCATGCAGTGGGTATACAACGTCTGGTCCTCTTATCTGCCGTCCTTCTTGGAGCTTGAGCGCGGCTATTCTGCCGAGACTGCGTCCAACATTGCCGGAGTGATGTCCATGGCCGGTATAATTGCGGGTCTGGGCGGCGGTGCACTGTCCTCTGCCATAGGGCGGCGCAAGATACTCACATGGCCTGTTCTGACCATTGGCCTGATCGGCGCAGTCTGTTCACTGTATGTGACTTCTACGGGAATGCTCATGTTCTTCAGCGGCTGCATCGGCTTTGGTATCACAGGCTTTATGACGGCCTACACAACTATACCCGGTGAGTTGCCCGAGGCAATCGGCGATATCGACTTCTATAACGGCGCCGTTGCTATTATATATTCAATCGCCTTTATGCTCACCTATATCCCGCCTTATATCATCGATGCTTTTTCCGCAGCCGGAAAGAGCATGCAGTTCTCTCTTACTGTTCTTGTCATTCCCCTCGCATTCAGCCTGATAACCAGCTTTTTTATAAAGGAGACAGGACCAAAGGGCAAAAAACAGGTATAAGAGCCAAAGTATAAATAAGCGAGCTCTCAAAAGGCAAGCAAGGCTTCCACAGCTTACTTGCCTGACTATAACTTCAATATAATAATCAAATGATTAATTATTATATTGACCGTTCAGGTGTCGCGTGCTATATTAATTGTAAGCAAAAAATGTGCTCTTAAGAAGAGCATAAAAATCACTAAATAAAGGAGAACAACATGAGCGACAGTAAAATTCTTTTCCCGAATATGTTGACCCCGTTCAAAATCGGCAAGGAAACCTTTAAAAACAGAATGTGCATGTCCCCTATGGGTTCGGGCGGAACCTTGGAGACAACAGGATATCGCGGTGAGTATTCCGATAAGGGCATTGAGTACATAGTTGAGCGCGCCCGCGGCGGCTTCGGCCTCATATACATGGGCGGCGACTTCATGCCAGACTATATCATCGACCCGCATGACCAGATCGACGCGACGCTTAAGGCGCCTCAGTATTTCCGCAAGCAGGGCCTGACGCTGAACGAAAGGCTGTCCTACTATGGAGCAAAGTGCATACAGCAGCTCTGCGTAGGAATGGGACGTGACGACGGAGGACCCGGCGCGTCCGAGACGCCGCTTTGGGGCGACCCCTCCACAATAAACAGAGCGCTGACAGTTGATGAGATTCATAAGAAGACCGAGATCACTGTTGAGGCGGCCAAGCTATGCAAGGATTCCGGCTTTGCAGGCGTGGAAGTTCACGCGCTGCACTGGGGCTATCTGCTGGACGAGTTTGCAACACCGTTCTTCAACCGCAGAACCGATGAATACGGCGGCAGCCTTGAAAACCGTCTGCGTTTTGCAAGAGAAATCCTGGATGGCATCAAGCAGGTCTGCGGCAGTGACTTCGTTGTAACCACCCGCCTTGGCCTTCAGAGCTTCATGAAGGGCTTCAATCAGGCAAGCCTGACGGGCGAGGGGGAGGTTGGCCGTACTCTGGAAGACTCCATTGAGATCGCCATTGAACTGGAAAAGTACGGTTTTGACGCATTGAGCGTAGATGTGGGCACATATGAATCCTTCTATTACTGCTGCCCGCCCCAGTACATGCCCTTCGGCCATGTGATTCCTTTTGCCGCTGAGGTTAAGAAGCATGTCAACATCCCCATCCTCTGTGGAAGCCGCATGAACAACCCCTACAAGTCCGAGCGGGCTCTGGCCGAGGGGCTGATAGACGCGGTTGTCATTGGCCGCGCCGCCTTGGCCGACCCCCAGTATGCAAAGAAAATTGAGATGGGTACGCCCGAGAAGATCCGTCCCTGCATCGGCTGCATTGTCGGATGCATGGGCAAGGTTATGAATGGCGAGGCCTTTTCCTGCGCAGTTAACCCCGCCGCGCGCAATGAGCTCAACTACGGCATTGAGAAAACCCTCAATCCCCGCAAGGTCGCTGTTATCGGCGGCGGTGTTTCCGGTCTTGAAGCTGCGCGCACCGCAAAGCTCCGCGGCTTTGACGTAACCCTCTATGAACGCAGCGGAAAGCTCGGAGGCAACCTCATCCCCGCGGGCGCTCATAGCTTCAAGATCGAGCTGCACCAGCTGGTAGAGTGGTATAAGCGAGAAATTCAGGAGCTGAACATCCCTGTTGAATACTATTCCAACATGACACCCGAGACCCTGAAGGCCCTAAGGCCCGATGTGGTACTCATATCGGTGGGCTCCGACCCGATTATGCCTCCGATTCCCGGCATCGACCACATCAAGAGCATTTCCGGCGTTAAGGCACTTGAGGGCAACATCGACATCGGACACAAGCTCGTCGTCGTTGGCGGCGGTCTGGTCGGCTGCGAATTCGCGATTGACAAGGCCATGGAAGGGCATGACGTCACTCTCGTTGAGGCCGGCGAAAGAGTTCTGGGCGCCAGTGATCAGATTCCCATTATGGTCGATCTGATGATCCCGGACCTCATCGAGCATCACGGTGTTAAGGTGCTTTGCAACACCAAGATTACTGCGATCAACGACAACGGCGCCGTCGTATGCCCGACTGCCGGTGGAGCCGAGTTCGAAGTTGAAGCGGATCAGGTCGTCATGGCAATCGGAATGCGCTCCCGCAATACCTTTGCCGAGGAGCTTCAGAGCTCCGGTATCGAAGTCTTTACGATCGGCGACTGCAACAAGCCGGGCATGGTCTACTCCAGCGTACACAGCGCATACGAAATCGTAAGGATGCTTTAATCCTGCGGCGAAAATATAGAGGCCTGTCAGCGCAATCGTTGGCAGGCCTTTCTAAAAATAGATATACAGGAGGAGAACATGAACAAGGAATTCGAAAATCTCTTATCTCCGTTTTATATTGGAAAGCTCAGAATCAAAAACCGTCTTACTGTCGCACCCATGGGCGACGGGTATCTGAGCCTTCTCGGCCCGAGAGGGGAATTCAGCTGGCAGGGCATGGAGCACTGCATTGAAAGGGCGAAGGGCGGATTCGGCCTGTTTATGAGCGGCTGCATTCTTTATCCGGACAATGCTGTCGAACAGATTGACCCAATAAGCTCATCCATGGATAACAAGGATTTGTTTATAAAGCAGGGTATTCTTCTGAATGAACGCTGCTCTTACTACGATATGAAAATCTTTCAGCAGATAACCATGGGGCTCGGCCGGAATTGGGGCATGGCGTCATGCTCTGAGAATCCCTGCTTTGATGACCCTTCTCAAACCACGGCGGTGCTGACACGTGACGAGATAAAACAAAAAATCGACTGTGTTGTAGACAGTGCAAAACTGATGCAGGCCGCGGGCTTTGCGGGCGTTGAGGTACATGCGCTTCACTGGGGATACCTGCTGGATAATTTCGCCATGAGCATCACAAATCACCGAGAGGATGAGTACGGCGGTTCTCTGGAAAACCGGCTCCGTGTCTGCAGTGAGATCGTCGAGGGCATAAAGCAGGAGTGCGGCAGAGACTATCCCGTATCCATGCGCCTGGGCCTGAAGGGCTATATCAAGGGCTTCAATATCTCCAGTCTCGACGGCAGTGATGAGGCCGGACGCACGCTTGAGGAGGGAATCAAGATAGCACGGCTGCTTGAACAGTACGGTTATGACGTCCTGAATGCCGACGTAGGCATGTATGATTCCTTCTATCACGGCTGTCCACCCATATATATGCCCCAAGGGCATGTGATTCCTCTGGCGGCCGAATGTAAAAAGGCCATAAATATTCCGCTCATCTGCGGAAGCAAAATGAATGACCCGCATATGTGCGAGCAAGGTCTCAAAGAAGGAAAATTTGACGCCGTTGCTATTGGACGCCCTTCGCTGGCAGATCCCGACTTCGCCAAGAAAATTGAAATGGGAGTGCCAGAGCGGATAAGGCCCTGTATAGGCTGCCTCGTGGGCTGTATGGGGAAATCCAGGGAGGGTGCGGTCATGAACTGTGCTGTCAATCCCAGAGCCTACCTTGAAGATTTTTACGGCCACGA
>CAZHUG010000001.1:78786-128178 GCA_964535405.1 uncultured Oscillospiraceae bacterium
GGTCGTAGTGGTCGGCGGGGGAATAGCCGGGATGGAGGCCGCCCGCACCGCCGCTGCGCGGGGCTTTGACGTGACGCTTTTTGAAAAGGGCGAGAGCCTTGGTGGAAATATCGCGCTCTCCTCAAAGCAGTATCTTAAGGGGGCGCTCAAGGGCCTTGTAGACTGGTATGTTGCTGAACTCGCGCTTTTAAAGGTGAAGGTTCTGTGCGGCAAGGAGGCCGGGGCGGGGGACATCAGGCAACTGGCTCCCACAGCTGCTGTTATTGCCGTTGGCGGCAGGGCAATTGTGCCTGATATTCCCGGGGTGGCACAAGACAATTGCATGACTGTGCCGGATATCCTGACAGACATGAAAAGCTCCGGAAACAGCGTAATTATAGCCGGAGGAGGTCTTACCGGCTGCGAGACGGCCATCGACCTTGCCCAGCAGGGCAAATCCGTGACTCTTGTAGAGATGGCAGAGCATGTTTTGGACAACAGTACTCATGTTCCGATAATGGTGTCTCAGATGATAAACGATTTACTGGTCGAGCATAAGGTCAATGTTCTGACTAACAGTGCGCTTAAAGAAATACTCAGTGACGGCGCGGTGATCGCTTCAGATGGACGGGAGACGAAGCTTACGTCGGACAGCATCATTCTGGCTCTGGGCATGGAATCTGCACACAATTCGATCGCGGATGAATTAGTCGGGTCAGGCATAGCCGTCTACCCTGTGGGCGATTATGCCGTGACCGGAAATGTGTATAACGCCATTCATTCCGGATATGAAATAGCAAGGAATCTGTAGTTTTTTGATATAATTCCTGTCGGCGCGAAATCTCTCCCCTGAAGTTTCAGGGGGAGAGATTTCTTTGCTGTATGTACCACCACGGCAAAGCAATCATTGTTTACGCTTACAAACGGAAGCTCCGCATTGGAGGCATAGGCCGTAAACTCCTGCATGAGAGAGAAGCCGCCGACAGTTGTCGTTGTCATCGCGCGCTTTCCGGTGCAATATGCGCCGCCCGCCCTTGCCAGCTTGCCGTTTTAGAGCGTCCATTTTTATCTTTGTTACCTCCAAAGTTGGCACAAAAAAGAGCGTTACAAACATGGAACGCTCAAAGGCTTACAGCGATTGAGATTGGGAGTAGCTATAGCTACTCCTTTGTTTCTCGTTTTTTTCGATTCGTTAGCCCTAAAAAAACCTGACGATTTTGCAGTTTGTTACCCAATCTTGCAAAAAAAGATAATAAAAAAACTTTTTCTGTAAATTTATGGCGTCTTTGCTTGCATGTCGTGGTTTTATGTCATATAATCGTCTTTACAATAGCGTTTGATAACGCTCATATATTATTTCCGTTTTTATGAATTTTCAGAGCATGCGGAAGAAAGGGAGTCAGAGAATGAAGACATATACACAGAGAATAGTAGTGCTGCTACTTACCTTGGTGATGTTGATGGGAGGAGCTCAGTTCCCAGTCGCTATGGCAGCCGACGACGGGGCAGAGCCCCCCGCGCAGAGTCAGGAGGAGCCGGCGCAGCCGGACGGCGACGAATTGGAGCCTGAGGTCGCGATGAATCAGGCCAATGTGACACTGGTCACAACCGAGAATGGGCTCAAAGAAGCCATTGATGCTGCACAGGCTGGAGCCTATATCAAGCTGAATGTCGACGTTGAAGTTGACAATCGTGATGACGTAAGCGCGATTAAGGTAAGTGAAAATATCACGCTTGATCTAAACGGGCATACCATCAGCTACATACCCCAGCAAGGGATAGAAGATGAAGAGAGAGATGCGCTCTTTACCATCGAAACCGGCGTATCACTCAAGGTGATCAGCACGGGCGGTGTGCAAGGCGAGATTGTTGACGTGAACTCAGAGCACAAGGACGGCACGGAAGATATTACGGCTGTTCATGAACATACGCGCAGCACCGCCTTTCATATTGAGGAAAATGCGACACTGCTGATACAAAATTGTCGCATATATAATTTTTTCGATCGCAGACAAGGTTTTATAGGCAGCCCTATTTACAATCTAGGCATGCTCACCATTGAGGACTCTATTTTAGATAATAACCGATCGTATGGCGAGCGGGGCGGCGCTATTTTTAATAAAGGCACTGTTCAGATCTCTCGCTGCACGCTAAGTGAGAACTATTCACCTGAAGGCGGCGCTATTTATAATGATGAGGGCACCGTTACCATCACAGACTCTTTCTTGAAAGGTAACAAGGCTTCTGTGAACTCTGGCGGTGCCATTTATAATAATAAGGGCAAGCTCACAATCACAAATACTGTTATCGGCGATAATAATGCAAAAACCACGGGTGGCGGTATTCTGAGCGTGTACGGTGATATCACCCTGAACAATAGCATAGTAGGTACCTCTTATGAGCACAACATCTGGGGGAACAACGCGATGACAGGCGGCGGCGGTATTGACTTTGAACCGTTTACATCAGAGGAAGGAGATCCCAATGATCCCCCAGAGCCCGAAGTTGGAACGGCCAGCCTTACGATGCAGAGTGGCAGCAAGATTTTTCGTAACGGTGCGGACCAGGGCGGCGGCATTCTTGTGAGTGGGTATATCGACCTGACGCTCACGATGGATGAGGACTGCGAAATTTCTGGAAACACCGCAATGTTTGGCGGCGGGATATTTAATGCCGGCAGAATCGACGCCACTGGCTGCGCTGTGGTCACCCTTAAGGGCAATGGAGCGCGCATCAACGGCGCCGGACTTCTTAACTCAGATGACGCGAGTTTCACAGCAAAGAAGCTCCTGGTCACGGGAAACTTTACCGCCAAGTCGGATGGCGGCGGCATATGCAATATGGAATACGCATCTATTGTGGTTGAAGAATTAGAGGCGTGTAAAAATACGGCCCAAAGTGCTAAGGACAGCGAGTTCACATCTGATGGCGGCGGAATATTCAATGCTGAGCATGCGTCTATTGAAGCAGGGACGCTGAATGTGTACGGCAACAAGGCTGATACTGCGGGCGGCATATACAATGCTGATTTTGCTTTAATCAAGACCGATGAACTCAATCTCTACGGTAATCTGGCCGTTAAATACGGCGGCGGAGCCAGAAACCGTGGCGAGATTAAAATAGCGCAAACGGGTCTTATTGAAGGAAACTTCGCCGATACATATGGCGGCGGAATTGCGAACCACGCCCCTGGTAAACTAACAGCGCAAAACTTGTTCGTGTATGGCAACATCGCTAAGGGAAATGCCGGCGGGATCAACAACCAAGGAGTGCTCAACCTCACAAATGCCAAAATTGGTGGCAGTGACGGAAAAGGAAACACTGCCGGTGGTGATGGTGGCGGTTTACGCGTACAAGGTGGCGAGCTTACGATTACTACGGGCGGTAAGGTTATCATTGAGGGTAATGAAGCTGGAGGTAGCGGCGGCGGCGTTATGCTGTATAGCGGCGCACTTGAGCTCGATGGCGTGACGGTCTCCGGCAACAATGCGAAGGTGGACGGCGGCGGCATTTATGTCTATGCTGCTTCTAAGCTGACCATTGAAGGTTGCACAATTTCTGGCAATGAGGCCGCTAATAACGGCGGCGGTTTACGCTTTCAAAATGGTGCAGACCTCACCATTAAAGGCTCTGTGTTTTCGGGCAATACCGCCGCAAAAGGCGGTGGTATTTATGCCGCGTACCTAAATACGTCTAAAACTTATACCTTTGAGAATGTGACCTTCGGCGGCGCCACCGCGGCAGAGGGTAACCGCGCCACGGAAGACGGCGGTGGAATGTATATATATGACACAAATTTTATGGAGCTGGAGCTGACGGGAAGCACTAATTTTAGAAACAACGTGGCAGGTGAAGATGGCGGCGGAATTTATCACCTTAAACATAGTGATGATCCCAAATATCTTGCCACGATTTCGGCTGAAAGCGGAGTGGTATTTGAAGGCAACAGTGCCTCCTGCGCCTATAACTGCACTGATGATGCTTATCTGGCAACGCATAAACAAAAGATACTCACCGATAGCTTCAGTGCGGGCTTTACGAATGCGTATAATAACTTCGACATCAGCTATGTCGAACCACCGGCGCTCTATTCTGTGACCTTTGACGCCAATGGCGGCAGAGTGGACGTGAAAGGCAATCCCTTAACGAAAATCTATATGGTGGAAAGCGGTAAGACGCTGACCGATGGAGAGGCCGCGACCACTGCCAGCCGCGTGAACCATACCTTCGATGGCTGGTACGAGGACAATGGCAGCTTCCAAACGAAGTTTAACCCGGAAAAGCCAATCACGGGCAATGAGATTTTATATGCCAAGTGGAAATATGATGGCGAAATCACGCCCAACAGCTACACCGTCAACTATCATCCCAACGGTGGACTCGGACGGCAATTTAGCGTGCAGGAACCTGTGGGCACCGCCCACACGGTCTTGTCCATCCATGCGAACGGGCTGGGCTACAGCTTTAGCGGCTATGCCTTCCGCGGCTGGAGCACCAATCCTTCCGCAACGTCACCCAGCTATTTTGGAACGGGCAGGGAACACATTGGTGCGGACATGGAGAAGGCGGGGGTCATTGACCTTTACGCCGTGTGGTACAAGATACCCGTGCCGGGCGGACCGGATCCGGAGGATATCCCGGGGGACGAGATCCCGCTGGGTGACCTGGACCTTGATAACCACTACGCCTATATCGTCGGCTACCCCGACGGCAATGTGCGTCCGGACAACAACGTGACGCGCGGTGAGGTTGCTATGATCTTCATGCGTCTCCTGGATGAGGAGAGCCGGGATGAACTGTGGGCCACCACAAGCTCGTTCCCCGATGTGGCAGAGACCGCCTGGTACAACATCCCCATCTCTACGTTGTACGCGGGCAATATCGTCAAGGGCCATCCCGACGGCACCTTCCGCCCGGATAACTACATCACCCGTGCTGAGTTTGCCGCCATTGCCGCGCGCTTTGCCGTGAAGGGCAACCTTGACAACGCCACAGGCAGCGCAAGCTTCACTGACATCAGCGGACACTGGGCAGAAAAATATATCGTCCTGGCGAGTGCGCTGGGCTACGTCAACGGCTACGAGGACGGCAGCTTCCAGCCAAACAGTCACATCACGAGAGCGGAGGTCGCAAGCCTTCTTAACAATGTACTTGGCCGCCATGTGCGCGCAGAGAAGGATCTTGTGCCTGGCTTCAAGCAGTGGCCGGATAACAACAGGGACAGATGGTACTACTTCATCATGCTCGAGGCGACCAACTCCCATGACTACGAGCGTCAGGAAGATGGCAAGCATGAGACCTGGACCGAACTGCTTCCCCTACCCGACTGGACACCTAAAAACAGACGTTGACCCATAAAAAATGCCGTGCACCAATTGGTGCACGGCATTTTCGCTTTGTCAAAGCGCGTGAAAAATTTGCAGTTTTCATGATGAGATGATAGGCTATGCTAATAGCATGAATAGATAGGAGATAATAAAAATGCCAACCTTACCTGATTGCCCGAAGTGTGGGTCGAAATATGCCTATGAGGACAACCATATAATCATTTGCCCGGAATGCGCACATGAGTGGAACGAAGCTGCCCCCGAAGATGCCGCCGGGGACCGGCGCGTTGTAAAAGATAGCAACGGAACGATACTAAGCGATGGGGACTCGGTCATCTTGATCAAGGATTTAAAAGTCAAAGGAGCCTCAGCCCCTCTCAAGCAGGGCACAAAGGTTAAAAGCATTGTATTGATTGATGGTGACCATAATATCGACTGCAAAATCAGCGGATTTGGAGCTATGCAGTTAAAATCGGAGTTTGTGAAAAAGGCATAGGAATTTGCCGCGGCGAACGCTTCACCGCCTTCGACCCTTCCGCTTTTGGTAAAATACGCAGCTGAATTTGACAAGCTGGGACAGGAAATTAAATAGCAAAAACGGCAAACAGAATATAGCCATCAAACTCGACAGAGTTTGATGGCTATTTGATTTGCAAACCATTGCTATAGCGCAGAGGGCGGCTAAACGACCTTCCCTGCGTTTTTTTTACTGTATTTTGCTTATTGTGCTTGCTATATCTCGACAATGCTGAGCATTGACTGCTCCACGATAAGCTTATGGGGAGACAGGAGCTCTAAGAATATAGAGGTAGGTCCATTGCAATCCATCGTATTTACAATAATTCCGCTTCCGGATGAAGTGACCACTGTATCGGGGAAGGCAATGGGAGTGTGAACTGTAAATAGATTCGAGCGATGTTGGGAGTTGAGTAGCTGCAGACTGATTACAATGCCGGTTTCCGAGCACATCTTTGATTTTACATTGACGGAGAAATTTATCAAAAAACACTTGTTTTGTGGCAGTTCTATCTTCGTCATATCGTTGGAGCAACATGAATGCTGTCCGCTTGAAAATTTACAATTGAATGGCAAACAGGAGTCTTTATGCCATATCTTGAAATTACTTGGTTTATGGCAAACCACATGAAATTTGCAATGATGTTTACAGGCAGGCCCGGTGGCTCCTGTGGGTCCCGTTGGTCCTGTGGGTCCGGTTGGTCCCGTGGGGCCGGTAGGCCCGGTATGACATCCGGTAGCTCCGGTACAGCCGGTGCAGAATTTGCGTGCATCGAGCACTCTTTCTAGTTTGTTCTTTAAAATAATTTCAGTTTCCACAACATTTTCTAATAGGTGGCCAATACTTTTATTCACCTCTAGGATCTGATCGACATCCGGTTTTCCACAGTGGCGTTTGTCAAGCGTTCCCAAGACGAATTGAAGTTTTTCACCTTCAGCGTTCATGATATGACTCAATGCAAGTTCTTGCATAGCTATAGAAACCAAAATCGAGTTTAAAGCATTATCACATGTAATTTCCGGGCTTATTTCCGGAAACTTTGGTAGAGACATTTGCTAAATCCTCCTTATATAGTTATACCGTTTGTGTGAGGATGTCGTATGACTCTTAATCCTCGTGCTGCATAATATGATTATTGTGGTCCTGCTGTTACGGCCGGGCGTCTTTCGCCGTGCAGGAGCAAAATAATAATGTCAAAATGTGTAGGGTGTTGTTTAACACTCGATCCCGGTCTTGCATACTATGTAACTGTGGCCGCGCTTACGGCTCAGCGCCCTTCGCCATGAAGGAGCAATATTGTAAACCTCACTTTAAATTTCTATAAAAAAACAGGGATGTGCTGTGATGACGACAATTAGCTTGTGTATGATCGTAAAGAATGAAGAGAGCAATTTGCGGCGCTGTCTGCAAAGTGCCAAAGACTATGTAGAGGAAATAATAATTGTCGATACCGGCTCAACCGATAAGACAAAAACCATTGCTGAAAGTTTCGGCGCCAAAATATTTGATTTTGTATGGACAGATGACTTTGCCGCTGCACGAAACTTTTCATTGAAACAGTCTAGCGGGGACTGGGTGCTGTGGATGGACGCCGATGAAGAACTCTGCGTTTCGGATTTTTCCGCCTTGCAAAAGCTGATGTGTGAGGAAAAACGAGATTTAATTGCAGTTCCCATGATGCACTATTATGGTTCGAAGCCTGCGGATGACGCACGCTCACATCTCAGCACGAGCTACCGTCTATTTCGTGGCACAAAAGGCATTAGTTTTACCGGGAGCATTCATGAACATTTGGACCTGAGGCATATCGACGTGCCGATGGCAAATGAAGACAGTGTAATTAAGATTCTACACTACGGTTATATGGATCAGGAGCTGATCGCCAAGGAAAAAGGCAAGCGAAACCTGGGTCTTTTGTTGCGGAGGCAGCTTGAAACTCCACAGGACCCTTGGCTTCACTATCATATAGCCTGCGAGTATTGCCGTGATGAAGACTTTCTTGAAGCATTTAATGAATGCAATATGTCAATTAGGATGTTTTTGAATAATGAAATTCTCCCGCCATCGCTTGTATACAAGCTGAAATACGACATTATTATTAAGACAGGAAATGCACAGACTGCATGGCCGGGAATTGAGAAAGCGATCGAGCTTTACCCGGACTATGTTGATCTCAGATATTATATGGGAATAGTTCTACTTGCGAGAAATCAATACGACATGGCAATCGACGCTTTCAACCACTGCTTGAGCTTGGGAGAAGATAATCCTCGGTATCTGATCCTGCGCGGCACAGGCAGCTTTCTTGCGCTGTACTATCTTGGAGTCTGCCATCAGGCAATGAAACAAGATGCAATGGCTGTCGAGGCGTATAGCAAAGCACTTGCGTTAAATCCAAACTTTGAAGAGGCCGAGATCGCGCTTGCATCGCTTGTCGGAAAATCGGCTTTATAGTTTGGCTTATTTAGATTAATAAACCACATTTTCAATACCATTAGGAGGTAAATTTGAATGTCCCAACCTACTTTTCCATTAATCAGCCCTCCCATCACACGTGAAGACGTCATAAACCAGATCGTTTCCTCAATTGCTTATGAAGAGCTTGCGTTAAGTCATATTCTCAATGCTGAGGGCGAAAAAGTTCAATATGTCCTTGGTACCATTCCCGGATTGAGCGGTCCTCCTGCTACAATCAGCGATGTGCTGGCAGTTAATGACAGCGTTCGCGCCACTCTGGGGGCAGTGACGCAAAAAGAAATTCTCCTCAACTCAAAACTTGATACAGCACTTTCTTCCGCTGTATTGGTAGGTCCGACCGGTGCAACCGGTGCCACAGGTCCTACAGGCCCTGCCGGCGGCCCCACAGGCCCCACGGGTCCCACAGGTCCCACCGGCCCGACTGGCGCAGACGGCGCAATTGGCCCGACCGGCGCGACCGGCGCAACCGGCGCAACCGGTGCAACCGGAGCGACTGGCGCTGACGGCGCAATTGGCCCGACCGGCGCAACCGGCGCGACTGGCGCAACCGGAGCCACTGGCGCAACCGGTGCAACCGGAGCAACCGGCGCCACCGGCGCAACCGGTGCAACCGGAGCCACTGGTCCAGGAGCGATCATTCCGTTTGCTTCCGGAACACCACCTATGGTTCTCACATCCATTGTCGGTGGCCTGGCTGGTCTTCCGTCCTTTGTTGCGTTTGGTGACAACTTCCCCGGCTTAACAGTGCTGGGCGCCACGATTAACCTCACCGGTCTTGGCAACGAGGCGTTTGTTGTCCCGCGCGCGGGAACCATCACAGACTTCACTGCATTCTTCAGCACCACGGTGGCCCTTTCTCTGATCGGCTCCTCCGTGACGATTAATGCCCAAATCTATCAGAACACGACTCCGGACAATATCTTCACCCCCATCGCCGGTACCTTGCTGTCTCTGAGCCCGGCACTTACGGGCCTGGTTTCTGTTGGTGCTGTCAGCAGCGGTGCCCTCAACGCACTTGCAATCCCTGTCGCAGCTGAAACAAGACTGTTGCTGGTTTATTCGATCACCTCCTCCGGCTTGTCACTGGTCAATACCGTAACCGGTACAGCAAGCGCGGGGCTGGTTATCGCTTAACCTCCACAAGTCATTTGGAATCTCTTTGGTTATAGATAAAAAAAGGACTGTCGGTGCGTTGATGACCGTCGTCCGTCTCTTAATAAAGCAAAAATTTTAACTAGTATGACAAAAGGGACTGGCAATTGCTGGTCCCTTTTTTATAAAACAAAACATATTGTGAGGTTGTTTTTATGGCTACTTTAAGCGTATGTATGATTGTTAAAAACGAGGAGGACGTAATTGGCAGATGCCTCGAGTGCATAAAAGACATTGCTGATGAAATTATTATTGTAGACACCGGCTCAAGCGATAAAACCAAAGAAATTGTAAAAAAATATACAGATAAAATATTTGATTTTCCCTGGATAAATGATTTTTCGGCAGCTAGAAACAACTCCTTTTCTTATGCGACACAGGAGTATATCATGTGGCTGGATGCAGATGATGTTATCGATGAAGAAAACAGGCAGAAATTATTGCTTTTGAAAGATAAGCTTGATCCTTCTGTGGACATGGTGAAAATGAAATATGACGTTGCTTTTGATGAAGCTGATAATCCCACACTTTCTTATTATCGGGAGAGAATATTCAAACGAAGCATGAATTATCGGTGGGTGGGGGAAATACACGAGGTAATTTCTCTATATGGCAATATTATGCATAGCGATATTGTTATTCAGCACAGAAAGATGCGTCCAAATGAAGCTGATAGAAATCTGAAGATATTTGAGCAAATGCTGTCAGATGGGAAATCGTTGGATCCCAGACAAAAATTCTACTACGCAAGGGAGCTGTATTACAACGGCAGATATCAGACGGCAATAGATAAGTTCAATGAATTTCTGCAGGAGGGCGAGGGCTGGATAGAAAATAATATCAGCGCCTGCAAGGATTTAGCGCTCTGTTATTATCAGCTGGGGGATGATGGGGGCGCGCTCGCGTCCTTATTTCACAGCTTTGCTTACGATCAGCCCCGCGCTGAAATATGCTGTGATATTGGCAATCATTTCTTGTATCAAAACCAGTGCAACATAGCAATTTTTTGGTATGAGACCGCCCTGACAAGGGAAATAAATGCGGAGAGCGGCGCTTTTGTTTTGCCTGACAATTATGGGTATACGCCGGCAATACAGCTGTGCGTGTGCTACGATAAATTAGGCGATCACCGCAGGGCGTATGATTATAATGAAAAAGCCGGAAAAATAAAACCCAATGACCCCTCATACCTGCACAATAAAAAATATTTTGAAGGAGTGCTGTCTGGGGAGGGGCAATGACTATAGCTTTTTCGCAATTATAATGCCCGGGAGCTTAAAAAAGCTTCCGGGCATTGCCATTTCCGGCGAAGGGGCATGCGCCGGGATTGTAGATGCGTTTTAAAAAGAGGCCGCCTCGACGCGGACTGCCTCAAGAAATACTTGTGCCGCTTTGCTCAGCACCTGATGTTTTTTCCATGCAAAATCCAGATGCACATACATTCTGGGCTCCATTGGAATGAAGCACAGCTTGCTGCTGCCGCTGGTGTTTATGAGCTTGTCCAGACAGAGCGCATTGCCAAAGCCCTCCTCCACCATCAGAGCCGCATTATAAATGAGGTTATAGCTCGCAACAATATTGAGCCGGGCTTCTCCCACGCCTGACCAAGACTCAAAAAACTGCGCAACCTGCTGCTGCCGCGAGACGAGCAGCGGAATTTCCAGCAAATCCTGGGGGGTAACGGCGGACTTTCCCGCCATCGGGGAATCCTTGCGCAGCAACAGACCCCACGAGTCCACCACAGGCAGCCGCAAACACTCATATTTTTGCAGATCCGTAGGCTCAATAAAGAGCCCGAAATCTAATAAACCCTTGTCGAGCCGTTCTTTTACATCTTCGGCATTGCCGCTGAACAGCTGATAATGAATATTGGGGCATTCTTCTTTCAGGCGGTTTGCAGCTGCTGCAACCAGCCGCATCGCATCACTTTCCCCGCCGCCAATGATCACCTTGCCGCTAACAGGGCTGTCGTGGCAGAGCATTTCTTGCTCGGTCTTATCAGCCAGCTCTATAAGCTCCTCCGCACGCTGTCTGAGCAGCATCCCTTTCTCCGTCAGTGAAAGCTTTTGAGACCTGTTTCCCCGTATAAACAGTGTTGCGCCAAGCTCTTTTTCCAGCTCTTGCAGCTGTCGCGAGAGCGTGGGCTGTGTCAGGTGAAGCACATCCGCTGCCCCGACAATGCTCTCCTCCCTCACCACGGCCAGAAAATAACGCAGAACCCTTAACTCCATAATATCACCTCTCTGATGGATTATAGCAGATAGATTAAATGCTTACAAGGCATTTGATGTAGTGCGAAAGAGGTATTTGTAATTGAATAAGGCCCTTGTTATAATAACTCAACAGTAGATATGTGATATAAGGGAGATATGCAGATATGAATTTACAGCAATATTTAGATTACGTAAATAGCGGGAAAACGGTAGTCGCCGGCTCAAAAGAGCACCAATATATGCACAAGCTCAGCCAGAGTGCAATCAGCATTTGCATGCAGATCAATCAGAGGTATCATACGTCCGGTGAAGTTCGAGCGCTCATGGCTGAACTTACCGGAAAACCGGTAGATGAATCCTTTGTAATGTTCCCGCCGTTTTTTACCGACTGCGGAAAAAACATCACCATTGGAAAGCGGGTGTTTATTAACTCCGGCTGTCGATTTCAGGATCAGGGCGGCATTACCATTGGGGATGATGCTTTGATAGGTCACAATGTGGTGCTGGCTACCCTCAACCACGAAATTGAGCCGGACAAGCGAAAAGATATGATCCCGGCACCCATCATCCTTGAAAGAAATGTCTGGATCGGGTCGAACGCCACGATTTTATCGGGTGTTACCATCGGGGAAAACGCAATTGTCGCGGCGGGCTCCGTTGTCACAAGGGATGTGCCAGAAAACACCATCGTCGGCGGTGTCCCCGCCAGAACACTCAAGCATGTGTCATCGATGACGACGCGAACACGATTGTAGAAAAATGTTCACTGCCGATATTCTGGTTTTTGCCACACCTGTCTATTACTATGGCATGAGTGGGTAAATGGAAACCATGCTGGATAGAAGCAATCGCTTGTATACCGCCGACTATGTTCTCTGGGATATTTACCTGCTGGCAACGGCGGCGGAAAAGCTGAAACCGCAAAAAAGGACGTAACCGCAGTGGCTACGTCCTTCCTATTTCACATCATGTGCTTAGATCAGGCTAGTCTCCAATGGGATTCTGGATAAGGGTTGCGACGATAAATTCGTGGAAATGCCTGTCCTCAATGTCCGTGTCTGCATCGATAAAATGGACATGACGAGCATCTTCGCCCTCACCCACTTTGACATTGACGCCAGTCATTACGCAAATTGGGTGAAAGTGATCCTCGTAAAAATCGCTTGTAGTTTTGAAAACATGAAAGTGCTCACCGGGACGCCCACAGGGCAGGGGGATAACCTCGCCTGTCATTCCGGCAAAACGGTGGTTATGCGGATCTTCCCCAAGCTCAGCAAGGCGAACGCTCCCCACTACCTCGTGGACGTGTGTTTGCTCTTTATGGCACCTATCATGCGGCTCACACTTATAGCAGGGCTCATGAAAATCTTCTAATTTCATATTTGGTACGGCACATCCTTCTAAAATATTTCGGACAACTGATAGCATAAAGACCAGGTCAAATTATGCTGGTTCATAATATGAAGTTGGCACTAAAAATGTGCAGTATTGTCCACTCGTGATATAAAAAGAGAGCAACCGAAACGGCTGCTCTCTTATATATAATTTCATTGCTCTGTCTTTTCACGCTCGATCTGCTCTGCCAGCTCCTGCAAATAGAGCCAGCGCAGGGCTTTTTCCTCCAGCTGCTCCTCGATTTCAGTCTGAAGTGCCATCAGGCGCTGCAGCTTGATATAATCACTGGAGGCCTGTTCAATCTGCACCTCAACGCTCGCCTTCTTCTCCTCAAGCCCGGCCAGAATATCGTCAATTTCCTCGTACTCCCGCTGCTCCTTGAAAGAGAAACGTGTTTTTTGGCGGCGGGCGGGGCGCTGTCTCTGAGCCGCTGGAGCTTCCTTCTTGCCGCTGTCAACGGGGGTTTCCGCAGAAGCTGCCTCGGCGCTGCTCAGATAGGCGGAATATCCGCCCAGATATTCACCAATATGTCCGCCCTGCTGAAATTCGAGGATGAAATCCGTTGTCTTGTCGAGAAAGTACCGGTCATGGGATACGACCAGCACAGCGCCGGGGAAAATCTCAATATAGTCCTCCAGAACCATCAGAGTGTCAATATCCAGGTCGTTTGTAGGCTCGTCCAGGAGCAGCACATTGGGCGCGGCGATCAAAATACCCATCAGGAACAGCCTGCGCAGCTCACCGCCGGAGAGGCGGGAGATTCTGTTCCACTGCAGGTCAGCGGGAAACAAAAATTGCTCCAACAGCTGAGTTGCACTCACCGGGCCGTCCTTCGTCTCAATCGTCTCGCCAAATAACTTTACGTAGTCTATCACACGCATGTTCGGGTCCATTTCACCGCATTCCTGGGTGAGATAGCCGATTTTCACAGTTTCACCGATGCTGACAGAGCCGTTGTCCGGCTCAATTTTTTTGGCGATTATTTGGAGCAGGGTCGATTTTCCACAGCCGTTCGGCCCTACAATGCCGATGCGGGCATCCCGGGCGATTATGTGGTCAAAGTCCTGGAAGAGCAGCTTGTCGCCATAGGCCTTGCCTATTCCGTTCAGCTCGACTATTTTCTTGCCCAGGCGGGTGGAGATGGAGCTCAGCTCAAGCTTCGCGGCGGTTTCCGGGGCGGCCTGCTCGCTCAAGGCCTCGTATCGCTCGATGCGTGAGCGACTCTTGGTCCCGCGCGCCTTTGGCCCCTGCTGCATCCATGCCAGCTCCTTGCGCAGCAGACTCTGCCGCTTGCGCTGGGTGCCCGCCTCCATCTCATAGCGCTGGGCGCGGAGCTTGAGATATTCGCTGTAGCCGCCGTCGTACAGATACAGCGCCCCCCGCTCAAGCTCCACAATTTTTGTGACCACACGTTCGAGAAAATATCGGTCATGAGTCACCATGAGCACTGCGCCGCAAAAGCGCTGTAAATACTGCTCCAGCCAGCGGATCATCTGATCGTCCAGATGGTTTGTCGGCTCGTCCAGAATCAAAAGCTCACAGTGGGAAATCAGCACGGCGGCGAGCGCCACCCGCTTCCTCTGCCCGCCGGACAGGGTCTGTACAGGGACATCCGTATCGTGAATTCCCAGCTTGCCGAGGATGCGCTTTGCCTCATATTCCTGCGCTTCAATGTTCAGCTCGCCCGCTGACTGCAGCACCTGCTGCAAAATTTTACAGCCGTCCTGAAGTACCGGGGTCTGCGGCAGATAACCGATTCGCAGCGTCCCGTGCCGGGTAACAAGGCCGGAATCCGGATTCTCGGTTCCGGCAATCAGTCTCAGCAGCGTGGTTTTTCCCGCGCCGTTGCGTCCGATAATGCCGATTTTATCAAATTCGTTTATGAAGAGAGAGCAAGCGTCCAAAAGGGGGGAGTCTCCGTATTGTTTTGTTATTTTTTCTGCGGCGATTAGCATGATATACTCCTTATATAGCCAAAGTTATAAGCACAAGCCCTATTCTAACACAGCCGGGGCCGTCGTGCGAACAAAAAGTTGAATGAGTATATTGTGGCAATCGGTGAAATAATTTTAGAAAAAAGTGAGTGGAGGGCAGAATTGTGAGTTTTCTGCCCTCCCGGGTGTTTGTGGTGTTCATTAGGCCGTGCGCATCAGAGCAGTCTAATTACATAGAACTCACATGATGTGTTTCATGGTTTTTTGTGTATTAAAGCTCGCGGGCAATTTCATATGCCTGGGCAGAGGCGCTTCTGATATCGGCGGCCTTTGTGCAGTCGCCGACCTGATACAGCTCGATTCCGCAGCCGAGCAACTGCTTATACAGGGTCTTGCGGGGGCTTGTTCCCGCGGCAATGACGACGCTGTCAGCCTCGATAACAGAGACCCTGCCGCCCTCATCAACCGTCACGCCAGTATCGTCAATCGCGAGCGCGCGGCAGCCTGTTTTCACGTCAACCGCGCTCGCCTCGACCAGCTCGGTCAGCATTTGCCAGGTTGCCGTTGCGATAATCGGGTCGGACACGATCTTGGCTTTTTCTTCGATAAGCACGACGCCCTTGCCCTTATTTGACGCGAGGTCATAGGCAATTTCTGCGCCGAGACAGCCGCCGCCGACAACGGCGACCTTCTGTCCCAGTGTGGCATCGCCCATGAGCAGGTCATAGCTGCTGACAACCTTTTTGTTGTCAAGCCCTGCAATTTCAGGCACGGTGTACTGTGAGCCCTGCGCCAAAATGACGACATCCGCGCCAAGTGCTTTTATCGCGTCGGCAGTCATTTGGCTGTTCACGTGAACAGCCACGCCCATTTTTGAAAGCTGGCGCTGATACCATTTGTTGAGGTCGGCGACGCCCTTTTTAAAGCTCTGCTTGCCGATGGCGACCAAATGTCCGCCGAGCTTGCCGCACCCTTCATACAGCTCAACCTCGTGACCTGCGGTTTTGGCGGTGTGAGCCGCGACCATACCGGCAATGCCGCCGCCGATTACAGCGACCTTTTTCTTGATTTTCGCCTCGGGGACGCCGTAGCTCCACTCGCGCATGGCGGCAGGGTTTGCAGAGCACATGGGGGTGCTGCCTGCGAGGTTGAAGTATTCGCAGTTGCCGCACTGGATGCAGGGACGGATATCCTCGCAGCGGCCCTCGGCGACCTTGCGGGCGTACTGTGTGTCTATCATTGCCGCGCGGCAGACCGACATTCCGTCAATGCTGCCGTCGGCTATCGCCTGCTCGCACATGTCCGGATCGTCCATCAGACCTACTACGAAAACGGGAATGCTGACCGCCTGCTTGACCTTCTTGGCAAGCTCGATGTTATAGCCCTTGGGCATGTAGTACGGGTTTAGGCAATAGTAATAGGAATCATAGGTGCCGGAGTTGAGGTCAAGCATATCAACGCCGTAGGACTCAAGCTTTTTACAGACCTCGATGGTCTCGTTTATATCCCTGCCGACCTCGCCCTCTCCGGTCATTGTTGCCACTCCAAAGTCCTTCATGTAGGTCTGAAGCCCCATTCTGACCGCCACGGGGTAATCCTTGCCGCAGGCCTCCTTGATGCCGAGGATCATCCTGCGCAGAACGGTCAGCCTGCCGTCAAGATCGCCGCCATACTCGTCAGTGCGGTGGTTTGTGTATGCCATCTGGAACTGGTCAAGCAGATAACCGAAGTGCGCGTGGATCTCAACTCCGTCAAAGCCGTTGGATTTTCCGTATTTGGCGAGGTCAATCGCGCCCTGAATGAGCTTTTCAATCTCTTCCTTTGTGAGCACCGGCGTCGTGACGCCGGGGTCTTTGAGGCTGGGCAGGGCCGAAGGCGCCTTGCCCTTTCTCATGCGGCCGGGGCCAAACGCCACCTGCAGGAATATCTTTGAGCCATATTTGTGCACTCGTCTGGCTACCTGCCTGAAGGTGTTGCCGGAAACACCGGGGGCATACAGTGGACTGGGCTTGTCGTTCAAGGGATTGAAGCCGTCGACCGACTGGTCGCCGTAATTGGAGCCGCTTACTATGAGTCCGAAGCCGCCGCGGGCGCGGGCGACCTCAAACTCCATGCCGTTGGGGGAATATTCGCCCCTGTTGCCGTAGAGCCAGAACCTGCCGGTTACCGAGCCCGCCGCATAGCGGTTTTTGAGGGTTATACCTCCGATTTTTATCGGGCTCATGGAATTTTCATATTTACTCGCCATAGTTTTCCTCCTTTTTGATGCTGCTGCGTGACGGGCAGGCTTGCGCCCTGCCCGTCTGTCATGCGTCTTATCCTAGCCCTTGATATAGGGCTTGAGGGAGTTGAAATATATCTGTCTTATATCGTCAATAGTCAGGGGCTCGGGGTGTCTGGCAAATCTGGACTGCTGGGTGTTGAAGAAGGACTGGGTCCATTCCTCGACCTCGGCCGCCGTGCAGCTGAGATCCCTCAGATCTCGTTTTATTATCTCGGCAAAGAAGTCGCTCATCTCGTCAGCGTCCTTGAAGCCGCACATCTGCATGACTTGGCTCACATAGGTCTGATCGTCAAATGAACGCATGTACTCACCGAGAAAAATGCTGCAGGAGAGGCCGTGGTTTACATGCTTAAACTGAGACAGGGGATAGCCCATCCCGTGGGGAAGGGTTGTGCCGGACTGCATCATCGCCATGCCGTCGATTGCGGATGCGAGAATCATCTTGTCAAAATCCTCGTCGCTCAGGCAGTCGTTGAGCATGTTGTCCTTAAACTCCGCGAACAGCTTGAAGCCGATCTCTGCAAGGGATCTGTTGTAGAAATTGCTCTTGACATTCACGTAGGTCTCCATGCCGTGTGCAAGCGCATCCAGAACTCCGGTATGTATGAGGAATGCGGGTGCCTCCTTTATATAGCGGGAGTCAAGAAACGCCGCGCTGCAGTACAGGTTGTGCTTTATTGCCTCCTTGGTCTTCACGTCGTTGCGCGTGATGACCGCGGCGGCGGTGACTTCCGCGCCGGTGCCTGCGGTTGTAGGGATGGCGATAACGGGCAGGAGCCCCTCTCTGCCGGTCTGGTCATAAAGTCCGCCCCTGCCGCCGAAGAACAACTCGTTTGCATCGGAATCAGGATACTCGAGCAACAGGTTCACCGCCTTCGCGGTGTCGATGGGAGAGCCGCCGCCGATGCCGATTAAAAAATCCGGATTGAAGGCTCTCGCTTCTTTAAATATCTCGACGCAGGACTCGACCGGGGGATTTTCTATGACGTTCTGGTTGATGTCATATTCAATGCCCGCGGCGCGCAGCACGTCCTTCACATCCTCAAGCGCGTAGTTTGTGCAGCCCGCGGCGAATTTGCTGGTGATAATATAGGCCCTCTTGCCCAGCTCTGTGATTGCCTTTGCGTTGTCCTTGACGCAGTTTTGTCCGAAATAGATGGGCGTGGGCACGGTGTACTTGAATGGCTTCATGATTAAATCTCCTCCTCAAAATGAGATGCTGGATAAATTGCGTTTAATATACGATGGCAAGCATGATGACGACGACCACCGCCATGACAAGGCTCAGCAGGGAGCCCAGCCGCAGATAGTCCTTTGTGCGGCAGCCGCTATCGAGAGTCTGTGTGACGCAGCCGGTGCAGATCGGGGTCATAAACTGGCAGATCTTAAGTCCGCAGGCGGCAGCAATAACCAGCGGGAACGGATCCCAGCCGTTGGTGGCTGCGATTGCCATCGTGATAGGGATTACGATGGAAACGGTTCCGTTATCGGACAGCACGGCAGACAGCAGCGCCGAAACAACCAGAAGTATGACGGACATGCCGAAAGGGGAGTTGCCGAGAGGGCCTGCAATATTACAAAGGAAATTGGCTATCAGCTCACCGCCGCCGGTCGTCGTCAGAGCATTGGAAAAGCCGATGGTGGCGCCGACCGAGATGAGGGTGGACCAGCCGATGCTGTTGACAGCGGTCTTGTCATCGATACATCCCGTGAGGACGAGGACGGCAGAGCCGAGTATGGGCCATGCGCCCATGTTTCCGCCGGCGATCATTGCGACGATGACAACAAGAAGGGTCAGGCCGGTGACCCACTGCTTCCAGGTGCTATACTCAGAGGCATCGTACTGGGTGGAAACGCCCTCTGTGATAGGGGTGTCGGGGAAGTCAAACCACTTTTGCGCCAGCTTATAGCCGATGAGCATATAGAATATGATAAAGGCCAGGAAAGCGGGGCCGGCTATGAGCAGAGGCTCGAACACAGCCATCTCGCGATAGCCTGCTGCGAGAAGTATTCCAACGCAGGTGACCATTGAGGATGCGCTGAACGAGGTCAGGCCGTTGCCGACTGCGCCGACAATTCCGAGGGGGAAGTATGTATGCTTTCTGGTGACCGCGCCGTTTGAGCGGACAACGATACTGTCAATTATCGGCATCATGATGGCGACAGTCAGAGCGCCATTGAGGAAAATGGACATTACACCTCCGACCACAATTACCATGAATACGCTGCGCTTCTCGCTGTTCCCGACCACCTTGGCGAGAACAAAGCCTATCTTCTGGGCAAGACCCGTGGTTACGCAGGCCTTGCCAATGATCATCATTCCCGCAATGAGAAAGACAACGCGGTTGCCGAAGCCTGAATAAGCTGTGGTGTATTCAATGCAGCCGGTCATTGCCATGACGACCATGATTACAACAGAGGTGACCCACAGGGGTATTTTTGGAATGCAGTACATTACCATTGCGATGGCCATAATAACTATAGAGAGTATTGCTAAATCCATTTTTAGTCATCCCTTCTTTTCAAATGTTCTTTTCCCACTCATATTGCTTGCGCCGATCCTTTTAACTATCTCACCTCCGGCAGACTCGTTGCTATAGTCATATCCCGCTCTGCAGGGCTATAACCCGCTTCAAGTTATGTTACATTTTTAACTATAAGCGGTTTTTATCCGGCTGTAAAATGCCATCTTTCTACCTATGCCATTAGTACAGAGGAAACATTTATCGCGTCAATAGAGCCGCTCTATGGGCTTGCTGCATAATCTCCGAGTGGCAGGCTCGTATTTAGTCAAAGGGCACAAACATTGGCAGATAACGAAAAACTCCGTCCGCATTAAGCGGACGGAGTTTTTACGATGTTCAGTTGTCTATTCTGCGCTGTCAGATGCAAAAAAGTCGATAAAGTACTGCTTGACGTATTCTGCTGCCGGTGTCAGCTTCCGGTTGGTCGGCCACTGCAGATAGACCTTGCGCCTGTTCATAGGGTCGTCCAGAGGAATCATCGTCAGCAGAAGCCGATCGTGGGGAAGTCGTGGCAAAATTGCGATGCCGCGTCCCATTGATACGTGTACTGCCTGCGCATTCCAGTCATCCATATTGGCTTCAATTACCGGCTTGAGCCTATGGGTCTGATAGATCTTCAAAATATGCCGGTCGAGATTTGAGTTGAGGTGATAATTGAGAAGTGGCTCATCCTTAATATCCTCGATTGTCAGCTTGCCTTTTTTGGCGAGCGGGTGAAAAATCGGAAGCATAACATAGAGCTGCTGCTCCATAATTTCGACTCCCGCAAGCCCGGCAAACTCCGGCGTGCAGGTGATGCAAAAATCCAATGTTCCATTTACCACCCCGGGCTCCACGCTGACCGCGCTGTGGTTGATGGTGAAGTTCAGCGTAATTTCATCATAGCTGTGCTCCTCATAAAACTTGTTGAAGGCACGCGTGACCAAAGCAAAGCCGTTAATGTAAGAATACGAGATGTTTACGACACCGCTATGTGGATTACGCATCCGGTTGATTTTTTCCTGGACCTCGGTTACATTTTCTAAAATCTTGTCGATATTCGGCAGAATTTCCTTGCCGAAGCTGGTAAGCCTTATACGTTTGTTGCCGTCGCGGACGAAAAGCGGAACGCTGAGCTCATACTCAAGAGCGCTGATTGAATGGCTGAGACTTGGCTGGGTCATGTGCAAATTGTGTGCAGCTTTTGTGAAGTTTAGCGTCTTTGCTATCTCCTTGAAGTAGATCAACTGTTGTAACGTCATCTGATCCTTCCTCCTAAATTTCCCATGCCGGCCGTCTCACACCAAGATAAAACACCCAATGTACCTCTGATTATCCGTAGCCTATGGATATAGCAGAATGTACATACTCACGGTTTTAGTATAAATCAATGTCAGAGTATTGTCAATCGAGCTGATATGGCAATAAATTGCTGCACGATACGGCGTTTAGCGCAGTCGAAAACAAGCATTCCTCATATGCGCTCTCTTTCCGCAAAAAATACTTATCGACAAGTAAAGCAACAACGCGCCCGCAAGAAATAAAACTCCGCCGAAAATACTCATGTAAAGCGTAGTGCTTAAATGCTTTTCAGGAAGAACCACCGCAAAGCCTATCCAGAATATAATAGATCCAACAAAGGCGCAAACAGTTGAAAAGCCCATTAGGCTTTTTGTCAAGAGGAACTTTTTTCAATAGCGGTGTACGTAATATTCTGCCCATGATGATTTTGACAGTAGTTATATGTGTTCAGGGTTTTTCGGAAATGGCTATGAAAAGAAAAATGATTTCAGGTGACAAGGAGTACAAAGAACCAAACAAAATCTTGCGGAGCGTTATTGCCATTATTGCGATTATCGCTATTCTCCTTTCGATTGGTTCCTACTTAGCACTAAAGCTAAACTAAGCGAGAGGCGATATGAAAAACGCTGTTTTGTATGCGTCTATCCTGCTCCCCGTTTTCGGCGGGCGAATGTAGTATGATTAAGCTCGGTTTTGAGATAGAATGTGAATTTATGTTAGGAGGATTATTTTCATGGAAATATACTATATTGGCGGTTCTCCCGGCAGCGGCAAAAGCACCATCGCCAAAATGCTTGCCAAGCAATTTGGCCTTGTTCATTACAAACTTAATGCGCAGGGATTTTCTGTTTGCGGCAGAAATCCTTGAGCAAGCAAAGTCGTTTGAATATACTTCTCTTGTAGTTGATGGGAAAAGTAGCATTTCAGAAAATTATGATATAGTTGCAAGCACGTTTGGACTTAGGGGTAACATCCTTTGACGGGAAATGTACGATCATTTTTTCTTCATCGCCATTTCTGAAAAGTACTGCACGCACAGAACGATGACTAAAATATACATGGGCAGGTTCAATCTGTTTGGGTGTTTTGCGATGTTTTATTTCCGGGCTCATCATAGACTTGCAGGATAAAGCCATAGCTTGTGTATTGCCTGCACTTTGGTTCATTGCGCGATTAATTTCCCCAGTTGAGAGCTGTGTATTTCTGCGCGCAAATTCCGTCCTCTCGACAGTAGAAGCTGGTGAAGCCTGTGGCAGAGTCGTCAGCGGAGTTATACATCTCGCGCCCGACGAGCGGCTCGCCGTTTTCGTCCAGTGAGTGCGTCTCGACGATGATATACTCCGTGCCGTCGTCGACGCTGAGCTCATACGGCAGAGTTCCGGGCTCATATTCCTTGCGGGAGACGATGGCACTGGCCTCATCCAGCTGGGCGATGACAATCTTTTCCGGCGGGAACATGGCCGCAACCGATATACTTATGGAGGCGCTCATGGTTTTTTCCGTGCCATTTTCGGTGACCGTTGTGCTGTTATCCAGAGTATAGGTGAACTTCCCACCCGTGCCGGCATTGCCGCCGGAGGAAATGCCGTCTCCGGCAAGGGCGTAGACTGACCCATCAAGGCTCTGGTAGACGGGATTGACATAGGCGGCGAAATTAAAATTGCCATTATTCAGAATTATGGGATAGTAGATAGTGCCCTCGAGCGTGATATCCTCATCCTCCCCATGGCTGGCGAGCGCGACCTTCGCGTCACTTATGGCGCCGTCAGAGCTTTGCGAGCGGTAGCTGTCCCCGGTCTCGGGGTCTGTAATTGTCGGCATAAAGAAGCTGTAGCCCTCCACGCCCTCAAAGACGTATTCGAGCATTTCGCTCGGCTCGCCGGTCTCCTCGCTGATGAGCGTCCGGCTCACAAGTGCGGCGTACAGGCGATTCTCATAGGCGCTGGTGTCGCCGCCGATCACATTGTTGCCGCCGATGTTCATTTTGCCGTAGTTATCGCTTACATAGCGCTCAATATCGAACAGGTCGAGATGCTCCTCCGTCACGAAAACGCCTATCAGCTTGTCGCCCTGTATTTCTCCGCCGGCTAAATCTTCACGGGCGAGCTGACAGCCGCTTGCCGTCAGCAAAAGGAGCGCGGCGAGGGTCACCGTCAGTATTCTTTTAAGCTTCATCTTCATCCTCCAGCTTTCCATCAAATTTCAGGATATCCCCAACATCACAGCCGAGGAAATAGCAGATTCTGTTGAGCGTGCCGAAGCGCACGCCCTTTGCCTTGCCGCTGCGCAGAATGGACAGGTTCGCCTCCGTGATTCCGACCTGAGCGCAAAGCTCCTTCGAGGTCATGCCTCGCTCCTTCAAAACATCCTCCAGAAATATTTTTATCGCCATGGCACAGACCCTAAATAAACATGTCGTTGTCGTCTTTGAGCCGCTTGTTCTCACGGATATACTGCGCGAGCAGAAGCGCCGCGAGCACGAGCGTTATTGACAGAATCGGAATTTGCACCGAGCTGTTGACGACCGCGAGCGACTTCACGAAGGCAAGCTGCAGGAGGTTAAAGGCGACATTTGAAAGCACGATTATGACAAGCGTCCGTCTGCATAGACGCGCCAGGCGCTCCGCCGCCTGCACCGACTGCTCCGAATATCTGTCGTTGCCAAGTTCAAGCAGCAGTGTCATCGCCCCAAGCAGGACGATTACATCCAGTATATATGGCAGTGCGTTCACGACATACTGTAAAACGAGAAAGAAGCCGGTAGCGCCGAGCTCCCGCAGACTGCCGGTGTTGCCGGCGCGCAGCGCTTCAAACGAGCTCAAAAGACCGTTAAAATGCGCTCCGAAGGCCAGGTACACAAACAGAATATTCACCGCGCACAGGAGCCGCGAGAGATATTTCTGCGTCCTGCCTGTGTCTGCGGCGGAGAAGCTGCGAAGCATCCGCAAAACCACATAGCCGACGAGGACTGAGTAATAAATATTGCCCAGCAGTGCCGAACCGAAGCCCATGCCTGAGTATGCGCCCAGATGCGTCGGGAGTAGTCCGGGATTTATCATGAGATATAGTATGATAAAGTGTTGCGCGCTCAAAACTGCCAGCAGCGAGTCCTCGGCGTGCAGCCGCTTGCGGCGGTACAGAAGCAGCAGAACCAGAAGCGGGATGAGACCCAGAGCAATGTACAAAATGATGGAAATCACATTGTCGATGCCTCCGGATAGTGAAAGATGGCGCAGCAGCTGCCCGAGCTGCTCAAACGGAAACGCCATGATGCTCGTGTAGGCAAAGGGCAGTGCCGAGCCCAGAAATGCCAGTACTATGCAGATTATAGCCTCAAGCCCAAGGATAAGACAGAGTGTCTTGTGCTTCATAGTGAACCTCCCTGATTATTGTAAAACGATAATTATGGCTTCAATATAACAGGCAAATTATCGTTTGTCAATAATTATTTTGCTTGCACTGAGAAATATGCAAAAATTTTTATAGACAAACTGCCCCGGCTGTATTAAACTGTCGAAGATTCGTGTAAATATTAATGAACAACATGTCGCAAAAA
The DNA here is from genome assembly GCA_964535405.1 of uncultured Oscillospiraceae bacterium. Taxonomy (GTDB): domain Bacteria; phylum Bacillota; class Clostridia; order Oscillospirales; family Oscillospiraceae; genus Scatomorpha. The sequence goes on from CAZHUG010000001.1 coordinate 103,428, forward strand.
CGTCAGCATGAATGCAAAGTAAATTTAGGGAGTAATTTTATGAGGCTGTATGTAAAGCAAAAGGTTTTTTCCTGGACTGACAAATTCACGGTGAAGGATGAGCAGGGTCGGGACAGATATTATGTAGAGGGCGAGCTGTTTTCCTTGAGCAAGAAGCTGCACATTTACAACATGCAGGGCGAAGAGGTCGCTATGATAAAGCAGAAGCTGTTTTCCCTACTGCACCGCTTTTTCGTCAATGTCGGCGGCGAGCAGGTCGCGGAAATTGTCAAGGAGCTCACACTTTTTAAGCACAAGTACAGAATTGACGGTCTGGGCTGGGAGGTAAACGGTGATTTTTGGGCGCATGACTATGAGATTCTTTGCCGCGCTCAGCCTGTTGTGACCATCCACAAGCAGTGGATGACCTGGGGCGACTGCTACGAGCTGGATATCGCAAATCCCGCAGATGAAATTAACGCGCTGGCTGTCGTCTTGAGCATTGACTGCGTCATGCAGGCGGAGGCCGCAGCCGCAGCCAGCAGCGGCAGTAACTAGAAATAAACAATGCAGAGGGCAAAGCCCTCTGCATTGTTTATTTGATATTCTATTTTGTAGCTGTGTAGAAATTCATGTCCGCGTAGTATTTGGAGTCGGAGGTCTTGACAAAAGCGCCGATGACACTGCCGATAATTGCGGGGATAACCCAGTTTAGCCCGGACGAATGGAAGGGCAGATAGTGCAAAAATCCAATCGAAACTCCATAGCCGTCCAGCAGGTTAAAGATGCCCAATATCAGCAGCGTGATGAATGCGCCTCTTGCGATATTCCGGTTGTATGCGAGAAGCTTATCCGTGTAAGTGAACAGGACAAGCACAATGCAGATGGGATAGGTGAGTGATAAAATCGGGGAGGCGATCGCAATGATCTGACTCAGACCGACGTTGGTGACGAAGGCGCAGACCACAGAGATGATGGTGATTATGACCTTGTAATCCACCTTCCCGTGGGCGCCCTCCTCATAGAGATCCGCCAGCGCGGAGCCCAGACCAATCGTCGTCGTGAGACAGGCGAGCGAGGTCACAAGGCCGACCAGGAAAACGCCAGTGCGCCCCAAAATTGTCTCGGTAATCGCGACGAGCAGAGGTCCCTGCTCAAGTGTGGGGTCCAGAGTGGCAGAGGCGGTTGCGCCGAGGTAGCCGAGTCCGACATAGATGACGACCAGGCCGAAGACGGCAATGACACTTGCCATGGAGCAAACTCTGACCTTTTCCTTTGTGGTTCTATAGCCCTTTGCCTCCGCGGCGGCGATTACTATTGCCGGAAACACCAGCGCACCGAAGATGTCCATAGCCTGATATCCGTTTTCCAGACCGTCCTTGATGATGTTTTCGGAGCGGCTGAAATCATTTATCGATCCAATGGGATTAACTATGCCGCCGATAATCAGAGTAAGCAGACCGATCAGCAGCAGGGGGGTGAGAACCTTGCCGACGATGTCGACGATTTTACTTTTGCTTATCGACAATGCCAGCGAGATTGCGAAATAGACGCCGGCAACAAGCCAGAGGCTGACGTTGGGAAGGAAGGGGACCACCAGCATTTCGTAGGTCAGCGCCGCCTGCCTGGGGATGGCGATGATGGCAACCGCGGTTATGATCACAAAGTTGAAAATTGCTCCGGGTTTTTCCCAATGACGCCGGTGACGTTTATCATGGGCCCGCCGCGGCGGATCGTGCCGATAACGGCGAACAGGACAAGACCGACGCTGATGAGACAGAACATTATTGTGCCCAGCAACCATTCGTTGCCGGCCGTCATGCCTAAATAAGGCGGAAAAATCAAGTTTCCAGCGCCAAAAAACAGCGCAAAGAGTGCAAAACCGATTGGGAAGATATCTTTCCATGCGTTTTTCATTATAAAGCCCTCCTAGACCTTTCAGGTTTGTACGTTGATAGCGTATAAACAAGTCGTTTGACCGTCGAGCGAATCAGTATCGCTTCAGGCGGAGGAGGCGCCATTTAAGCATCTAATATTAAATTGATAAGAGTTGCCGCTGTCGCAAAAATTGACAGTGGCAACTTTTTTTATCGCGCCTCTGCCGCATGGAGAGACGCTTATCTCTCGGTGAAGAAGGCTTTAACGTGCTGCAGAGCGCTGAGACGATCCTCAGCCATCTTGTCTGCGACCTTCATCGGAATTTGCCCGGTTTCATCGGCAATCTGAAGAATCTCGAGGGATCTTCCGTAAATCTGCTCGACATCCTTGAGGGCGTTCGTGGCCCACAGGCCGCCCTGATAATGAAGCTGAAGGTCATGTATAACTCCGCCGGAGTTCGCTATGTAGTCGGGTACACAGACGATGCCGCGGTCCAAAAGCATCTGCCCATGACGATCCTCGTCAAGCAGGTTGTTGTTTGCAGCACCGCAAACAATCTTGCACTTGAGTCTCGGAATTGTATCGTCGTTAAGTGTTGCTCCAAGGGCATTGGGGCTGTAAATGTCGCAGTCAAGATCATATATTTCATCAACGCCGCATCGCTGGGCGTCGAATTCCTCAACAGCAGCGTTGAGTTTATCTTCATCAATATCAGTCACGATGAGCTTGGCCCCGCCCTTATGCAGGTGGTCGCACAGCATATAGCCACAGCCGCCAACACCCTGAACGGTGATGGCTTTGTCCTTCACACTGGGCGAGCCGTAAACGTGCATGCATGCCGCTTCGATCGCCTTGAAAACACCAAGCGCCGTCGCAAGGTGGGCGTCTCCGGGCTGGTCATGCGGAAGCGTGATGAGGTTGTCGGTTTCAAGATGTATGAGCATCATCTCTTCAACCGTGGTGTTGACATCCACGCCGGGCCAATATCGCCCTCCGAGACCTTGTATAAATTTGCCGAAGGTCCTCCAAAACGCCTCGCGGCGTACCGAATCCTTCTTGAGTGCCGCTGCATCAGCGATAACGGCAGTTTTGCCGCCGCCCATGTTAACTCCTGCGCAGGCGTTTTTATAGGTCATTGCCTTTGAAAGTCTCAGAACATCCTCAAGAGCTGCCTCTTCGGTCTCATAGTTCCAGAGACGAACGCCGCCGCCGGCGGGACCTGCCACAGTGTTGTTTATGCAGTTAATTGCCTTTAACCCCGTTGCCTTGTCATAGAAAAATGTTATTTGCTCAGCATCGTACTCTTGCATTTTGTCAAATATGCCCATTGCTGCTCTCCTTTTTTTGATTTTGCATCAAAGTTTTATAGGTTCAATTACTAAGCCGCTGCTTAGCCTTTTCTGAGCGCAGGTTGCTTCGCGAAGTCTCTCCAGCTTCGCGTGTAACAGACAGCTATCGGCATCAGGCCCCCTTTCAATATTAATTTAGAAGGTCTGCCTAAAATCACCTCCTCTGTTTTGGACGAAATATGATTTTCTTGCGCGAATATTATATCTTGTAACTTATTACCAGTGAATACTCATATTATATCATTATAATTGGGTGAAAACAACAATAAATTAGCGTCCAACGGCGTTTGGGTATTGACAAGCTCGTGCGGGGCCGCTGCGGCGGCTGACTGCCCGGCTTGTCAATGCCGGTTTTGAGGATAAAAAAAGCCGCTGTCCGGCTTGGCGGGCAGCGGCTTTTTAGCTTATGTTATCTCTTGTTGTAGATAGCCTTGACGTTCTGCAAAGCTGCAAGGCGATCCTCGGCCATCTTGTCGGCGACGTTTATGGGCAGCTCGCCGGTATCCCTGGACTTAGAGAGAATTTCAATGGTTCTGTCGTAAATTTTCTCGACTTCAGACATGGGGTCGAGCGCCCATTTGCCGCCCTGATAGCTGAGCAGCAGGTCGAACACAACGCCACCGGCGTTGGCTATGTAGTCAGGCACGAAGAGGATGTTCCTATCGGCGAGCATACGGGAGTGGGGCTGCTCGTCAAGCAGACTGTTGTTTGCCGAGCCGCAGACGATCTCGCACTTGAGCCTTGGAATTGTATCGCTGTTCAGAGTCCCGCCGAGTGCGTTGGGGCTGTAGATATCGCAGACAACATCGTATATTTCGTCAACGCCGCAGACCTGCGCGCCGAATTCCCCAACGGCAGTCTGCACCTTTGACTCGTCGATATCGGTGACGATGAGCTTTGCTCCGCCTTCGTGCAGATATTTGCAGACATAGTATCCGCAGCCGCCGACGCCCTGAATGGAAACGACCCTGTCCTTGACGCTGCGTGAGCCGTAAACGTGCAGGCAGGCCGCCTCAATTGCCCTGAAAACGCCGAGGGCAGTCGCGGTATGAGTGTCGCCGGGCTCCTCGTGAGGCAGGGTTATAATGTTGTTGGTTTCCGCGTGCATGAGCATCATTTCTTCAACAGAGGTGTTGACGTCGCAGCCTGGCCAGTAGCGCCCGTTGAGCCCATCGATAAACCTTCCAAGAGTTCTCCAGAAGGCCTCACGGCGCACAGAGTCCCGCTTGAGCTCCGCCGCGTCGCCCAGGACTGCGGTTTTGCCGCCGCCCATGTTGGCGCCGGCGCAGGCGTTTTTGTAGGTCATATTTTTGGAAAGCCTCAAAACGTCCTCAAGAGCGGCCCCCTCAGATTCATAGTCCCAGTGACGCACACCGCCGCTGGAAGGGCCCGCTACGGTATTGTTTATGCAGTTGATTGCCTTCAGTCCGGTTGCCTTGTCATAGAAAAATGTAACCTGCTCGGCACCGTATTCCTCCATTTTGTCAAATATGCCCATTGCTAGTCTCCTTTTAATTTTTGGCTGGTGTTTAAGGCCAAAATATTCATTAAAATGCAAAAATGTTTGATCGCCGCGGACTTTGCCATAGCTGTCACGACAGATCACACGATGCGTATTGTAACAGCGATATGTGCAAAAGTCAACGTTTAAAATATAAACTTTTCAGTAATTTAGCACAAAATTTCGCGCAGTAAATCCGTGACACGCTAAAAAAGATTTAATTCGTTGTCTTTTTAAATCATTTGACCGATTGAAGCAAAGCTGGTATAATGTATAGGTATTTCAAATTCAAGGGAGTGAGATAGTGGACAGTAACCCACGAGGTCGAAGTTGCGGCTTCAAATCCCGAAACAAGAGCATAAACTCGTTGGCCGGTATTATTTACGGGCTTGGTTTGTCCATTATGCAGTCACGCTGATGGGCTTATTAAGTCTATATATATAAACGCCGCCCTTCGGGGTGGCGTTTTGCTGCTCATTTATGCTTTGTAACCGGGAATTATAAGAAGGAAGGGAATGATTCCGGTGAGCATCATGAACAGGAAAAACAGAAGCAGTGAAATTTTAAAGAATAAGCAGGATACGGAGGCGATACTCCGCAATTTTGCTTTTTTGCCGAGGCAGGAGCTATTGGGCTCGCTTTCGGTGGACGGCAAAGGTCTGTCCTCAGCCGAGGCTGAAGACAGGCAGGATGAATTCGGGAAGAACGTCATAACAGCGGGGAGTAAGAACACAACCCTCCACAGACTCAAGGAGGCGACCTTAAACCCCTTCAACATCATATTAATAATCATAGCGGTGATAACATATTTTACTGACGTCGTCGCCTCAGCGCAGCCTGATTACCTCACGGTTTCAATCATTCTCGCGCTGGTGTTCATATCGAGCCTTGTCGCCTTTGTGCAGAACCAGCGCTCGAACGCCGCAGCCGAGCGGCTCTCGGACATGATCTCAAACAAGGCGGACGTTCTGCGGGACGGCGAGTTTGTGGAGATAGCGATGGACGAGGTAGTGCCCGGTGATATCGTAAAGCTCTCTGCCGGCGACATGCTGCCGGCTGACCTGCGCTTTCTGACAGCGAAGGACACCTTCATTGCGCAGGCAGCCCTGACCGGAGAGTCAAACCCGGTTGAGAAGTTTGTCGATGTCAAAAACGCGCCGGACGATGCGCTGACCGACCTGTCGAATATCGGCTTCATGGGCTCAAACGTGGTCGCAGGCAGTGCGACTGCTGTCGCCCTCGCCACCGGCAACCGCACATATTTCGGCTCAATGGCAAAGACACTCTCCGGCGACAGGGCGCAAACCAGCTTTGAGCGCGGAGTCGCGTCGGTCAGCAAGCTCCTGGTTTCCATGATGCTGGTGATGGTTCCGATTGTGTTTCTAATAAACGGCATTGCAAAGGACGACTGGACGAAAGCGCTGCTCTTTGCGATCAGCATCGCAGTCGGACTCACGCCGGAAATGCTGCCGGTCATAATGACCTCGACGCTTGCAAAGGGCGCGGTCACCATGTCCAAGCACAAGGTCATCGTCCGCACTCTCGGCGCTATTCAGACCTTCGGTGAGATGGATGTGCTCTGTACGGACAAGACCGGCACCCTGACCGAGGACAAAATTGTGCTGGAAAAATACATGAACCTGCATGGTGAGTACGACACCCGCGTGCTGCGCCATGCGTATCTCAACAGCTATTTCCAGACCGGGCTCAAGAACCTGATTGATCTTGCGATTATAAACCGCGCGTCAAAATATGAGCTTGAGAGTCTGCTGCCGAACTACAGACGCGTGGATGAGATTCCCTTCGACTTTGCGCGTCGCCGGATGAGCGTTGTGCTTGAGGATAAAAACGGCAAGCGCCAGCTCATAACAAAGGGCGCGGTCGAGGAAATGGTCGCCATATGCTCCTATGTTGAGATGAACGGGCAGCTCCTGCCGATGGATGAGGAGACTCGTCGCGCGGCGCTGGATATCTATGAAAAGCACAACTCCGACGGTCTTCGCATGATCGCCGTCGCGCAGAAAAACAACGTTCCCGACAGCGACACCTTCAGCGTTGCAGACGAGCGGGACATGGTTCTGATCGGCTTCGTCGGATTTTTGGATCCCCCGAAGGAGAGCGCAAAGTCCGCAATCGATGCCCTGCGTGAGCACGGCGTGCGCACAGTGGTGCTCACCGGCGACAGTGAGGGAGTGGCGGCGAAGGTCTGCGGCAAGGTTGGCGTGAACACCGCAACATTGCTGACCGGGCGCGACGTCGAGCTGCTGAATGACGAAGAGCTTCTGGCTGCGGTCAAAACCTGCGACCTGTTTGCAAAGCTCTCGCCCACTCAAAAGGAGAGGGTCGTGCGTGCTCTGCAAGCGGGGGGACATACTGTCGGGTACATGGGCGACGGAATAAACGACGCGCCCGCACTGCGCCAGGCAGACGTCGGGATCTCCGTCGACAGCGCGGTTGACATCGCAAAGGAGACCGCGGATATAATCCTGCTCGAAAAGGATCTCATGGTGCTTGAGCAGGGCGTTATTGAGGGTCGGCGTACCTTTGGAAACATCGTCAAATATATTAAAATGGCCGCCAGCGGAAACTTCGGCAACATGATTTCGGTCATCATCGCCAGCGTATTGCTGCCGTTTTTGCCGATGCTGCCGGTTCAGATACTGACACAAAACCTGCTTTGCGATTTTGCCACGATGGGCATGGCTTTTGACAACGTGGACGATGAATACGTGAAAAAGCCGCGCCGCTGGGAGACAAAATCCATAAAGTCCTTCATGGCCTACATGGGGCCGCTCAGCTCAATTTTTGACGTTTTGTGCTTCGCGGTTATGTGGTGGGTCGTCGGCGCGAACACTGTGGAGCTTGCACCGCTGTTCCAGTCCGGCTGGTTTGTGTTCGGCACGGTGTCACAGGTGCTCGTCATACACATGATCCGCACGGCGAAGATCCCCTTCCTGCACAGCAGACCGTCAAGGCCGCTGCTTATATCGACCGTCATCGTTGCGGCGCTCGCGATCGTGATAGGTTTTTCGAGCCTTGCAGTCGGCATCGACATGCTGCCGCTGCCCTCGCACTTCGCGCCATGGCTCGCGCTGATTCTGGCGGGCTACTTCTTCGCGTCACAGCTTATTAAGAAAATCTATACAAAACACCACGACGAGTGGCTGTAATAAATGACCGGTGAGGGTTTCCCCTCACCGGCTTTTTGTTGGGCAACAATAATGTGAGCTTTATAGTGACTTTGAAAAAGTCAACAAGGATCTCATTTGTTTTTATCCGGAAGACCCCGGCTGACGGCGTGTCCAGAGCCTTCAGCATAAATATAGGAACCCTCCGGGCATATCTCTGAGGACGCTTTGGCGTGCTCCCTACAGTATATGCAGGTTTTAATTTGCCGTCAGCCTTGAAGCATCCAGCGAGCCGCCACAGGCTCGTGCATATGACCGCAGAAGTGTTGTCAGATATAATCATAAAAACAGGTCAGAAAAAACTGTATTTTTTCTGACCTGTTTTTTTGGTACGCCCGACGCGATTCGAACGCACGACCTTCAGAGTCGGAGTCTGACGCTCTATCCAGCTGAGCTACGGGCGCATATAGCCAGATAATTATAGCAGAGCACCACTGTAAAGTAAACCCCAATTTTAGCAATGTGTAATTGCCTTAGCGCGGGCTATGTGCTATACTCAAGGTTGCAAAAACGTATACTAATGGTGATAACAGGGGATATATGCCTATGAAACTTAAACATAAACTGATTTCTTTTATAGTCTGCTGCGCGCTTGCGCTGCCGCTTGCCGGCTGTGGCGAGGGTAAGGCCGTTGAAAAACAGATCTTTTCAATGGACACGGTCATGCTGCTCAAGGCCTATGGTGCGAAGGCCGAGGCCGGGCTTGGCGACGCCATACGGATCATAAACTCGCTTGACAAGGCGCTCGATCCGGAGCTTGCCACCAGCATGGTCTATGCCCTGAATAACGCCGCGGGCGAGGAAGTCGTCCTGTCCGGACAGATTGCCGAGATGCTCCAAACCGCACAGACGGTCTATGACCGCAGCGGGGGTGCGCTGAATCTGGCGATCTATCCCGTGGTCAAGCTCTGGGGCTTTGTCGACGGACAGTACAGTGTCCCCAAGAAGGCCGATATCACGGCTATGCTTGAGAAAATTGACTTTTCCCAGCTCGGCATGAGCAGCTTTCCCGACTCGGACTCCGTACTCGTCAAGATGCCTGCCGACATGGAGCTGTCCTTCGGCTCAATTGCCAAGGGCTGCGCCTCGGAATACGCCATATCCGCCCTGCGTCAGGCGGGGGTCGAGAGCGCCATAGTCTCTCTGGGCGGAAATGTCCAGACCCTGGGCAGGAAGCCCGACGGCTCGAACTGGAACATAGTCGTGCAGGATCCGAAGGACACCGGCAGCTACATCGGAAGTCTGAGCGTGGGCGAGACCGCAGTTGTCACGAGCGGCGGCTACTACCGCTTTTTCGAGGGCGGCGACGGCGCAATCTATCACCACATAATAGACCCCGCAACGTGCTATCCGGCAGACAGCGGCATCATATCGGCCACGGTTATCTGTAATAACGGCACCCTGGCAGACGCGCTCTCGACTGCTGTATATGTCCTCGGCGCTGACAAGGCTCTGGAATATTACCGCAGCTGGGGCGGGTTTGAGATGGTGCTCGTCACCGATGACGACCGTGTTCTTGTGACAAACGGACTTTATGATGTGTTCACGCTCCAGTCGGACAATTACGTCGTGGAGTACATTTCCTAGCTCCGGCTAAAGCTTCCGGAGCAGCCGGGGAGATTCACGTGAGGTTCATATAATGCCAAATCTCGATACCGAAATCAGATACATAAAGGGAATAGGCGAGGTCAAGGCGCGCGCTTTCGGAAAGCTCGGCGTGCGTGACCTCGCCGAGCTTGTTGGGCTCTTTCCCAGGGCCTATGAGGACAGGAGCGTCTATAAGCCCATCGACATGCTCATGGAGGGGGAGTCCGCCTGCATCGAGGCGATGGTCGTCACCGCGCCGCGGCTGAGCCGCATCGGGCGCGGACGTGAAATTGTGAAGTTTCGCGTCTCCGACGACAGCGGCTCGCTGGACATCACCTTTTTCAACATGAGCTACGTGCGCGAGCAGATAAAGCTCGGCGACAGCTTCGTGTTTTATGGCAAGGTCACGGTTCTGGGGGCAAAACGGGGCATGACAAACCCAATCTTCGAGCGCGAGGGCGCAAAGAACGCGGTCACGGGACGCATCGTTCCCGTCTACCGCCTGACCGCCGGGCTGTCGCAAAAAACCGTCATGAACAGCGTCCGTCAGGGACTGAGCGCTTGCGCCGAGCAGCTGCCTGATGCCCTGCCGCAGTCGATTGCGGACGAGTTTCAGCTCTGTCAGGCGCGCTACGCCTATGAAAACATCCATTTTCCGGAGGACTTTACCGCGCTGTCACACGCGCGGCGCAGGCTCGTGTTTGAGGAGCTTTTTGTCCTCGCCTGTGCGCTGGGCATACTCCGCCGCGGCAGAACAGACGAGCCCGGCACAGTAATCTCCGGCGCTGATCCTCAGAAATTTTATAAGTCCCTGCCGTTCACGCCAACCGGCGCGCAGTATAGAGCGGTGGAGCAGGCGGCGGCGGATATGTCCTCCGGCAAGCTCATGAACAGGCTCATTCAGGGCGATGTGGGAAGTGGCAAGACCCTAGTCGCCGCGGCCTGCATATACCTGGCAGTGAGCTGCGGATATCAGTGCGCCTTCATGGCGCCGACCGAGATACTCGCCGAGCAGCATCTGCACACGCTGCAGGGATTTTTGGAGCCGTTCGGCGTGCGCGTTTTAAAGCTCACGGGCTCGATGGGCGCGAAGAAAAAGCGGGAAACCCTTGCCGCCGTTGCCGCCGGTGACTGTGACCTGTGCATCGGCACGCATGCACTGCTCACCGGAAACGTGGAGTTTAAAAACCTCGCGCTTGTGATAACGGACGAGCAGCACCGCTTCGGCGTTGAACAGCGCGCGGTGCTCGCGGGAAAGGGCAACCGCCCGCACGTGCTGGTCATGTCGGCGACACCCATACCGCGCACGCTCGCGCTCATAATCTACGGCGATCTGGACGTTTCAGTCATAGACGAGCTGCCGCCGGGGCGCGAAAAGGTGGACACCTTCGCGGTTTCGAGCGGCTATCGACAGCGGCTCAACGCCTTCATAAGAAAGCTGGCTTTGCAGGGGCGGCAGGTGTTTGTGGTCTGTCCGATGATCGAGGAGAACGAGGAGCTGCTCGCAAACGTCAAATCTGCCGAGGAGCACGCAGCCGGGCTGACGCTTGAGTTTCCCGACCTTCGCGTCTCCTGCGTACACGGCAGGATGAAGGCGAAGCAGAAGGAAGAAATTATGGCGGAGTTTGTGGCGGGGAATATCGATGTTCTCGTTTCCACGACCGTGATTGAGGTCGGAGTCGATGTGCCGAACGCGGCGCTCATGATAATCGAGAATGCCGAGCGCTTCGGCCTCTCGCAGCTTCATCAGCTGCGTGGACGTGTCGGCCGCGGCAGGCACAAGAGCTATTGCGTGCTCGTATCCGATGCGCAAGGGGCGGAGGCAAAGGCGAGGCTCGCCGTCATGACGAAGACGAACGACGGTTTTGTCATCGCCGAGGAGGACCTGCGCCTGCGCGGCCCGGGCGATTTCTTCGGCTCTCGCCAACACGGCCTGCCTGAGCTGCACGTTGCCGATCTCGGCGCGGACATGGACGTTTTGCAGACAGCGCAGAGCTCTGCAAACAGGCTTCTTGCGAGCGATCCCGAGCTGCTAAAGCCGGAAAATGCGAAGCTCAGAGCAAGAGCCGAGAAACTAATTGCCTCAAGCGGAGGCCGCTTCAACTAATAAGTCGTCCCACACCCCGCATATACTCTATGTAGTAAATGCGGGGGTTTTTCATGAAAAAACGACTTGTAGTAAACACATTACTCCTCACGGGGGCCAATATTCTCATGCGCTGCATAGCCATGGCCTTTCAGGCCTGGCTGGTCGGACGCATCGGTTCTGCGGGCATAGGTCTGTTCCAGCTCGTGATGAGCGTGGAGATGCTGTGCATCACCTTCGCCGTCAGCGGCGTGCGCTTTGCCGTGACGCGGCTGGTGTCCGAGGAGATCGGACTGGGCCGCGAGGGCGGAGTTTCGGCGGCGATGACGCGCTGTACGAGCTACAGCCTCGTCTTCGGTCTTGCCGCGATGCTGGTCTTGCATTTTGGCGCGGAGTACATAGGCTTTCTCTGGATAGGCGACGCGAGAACGGTCATGAGTCTGCGCATACTCTCCTTCGGACTGCCGTTTATCTCGCTGTCCAGCGCAATTTCGGGCTACTTCACAGCCTGCGGACGGGTTTGGAAGCCCGCACTCGTACATCTTGTCGAGCAGATCAGCTATGTCCTGCTCGTCGCCATTTTCCTGTCTGCCGCGCCCCGAAACGACATTGAGCGCTCCTGCGCCGCGGTCACGGCGGGCATGACGGCCTCCGACATGCTCTCGTTTGTCATAATGCTCTTCGCCTATGTCACTGACCGCCGCCGCCACGGCAAAAAGGGCGCCAGTGCGCCCAGGCTCACGCCGCGCATGCTCTCGGTCGCACTGCCGCTCGCCGTTTCCGCATACGCGCGCAGCGCCCTGTCCACGCTCGAGCACCTCTTGGTCCCGCGCGGCTTCAAAAAATCAGGCATGAGCGCGGACTCCGCCCTGTCGGGCTACGGCGTCATTCAGGGCATGGTCATGCCGATTTTGAGCTTTCCCGCCTGTCTTCTCATGGCGCTTTCAGAGCTCATCGTGCCCGAGCTCACCGATGCGCAGATGAAGCGCGACGACGCCGGCATCTTGCGGATTGTGAAGAAGCTTCTCAGCCGAACCATCCTGTTTTCACTGCTCGCGGGGGCGGTGCTTTTCGTTTTCTCCGACCGGCTCGCGCTCGCCATCTACAAATCAGGGCAGGCAGGCCGCTACATACGCTATCTCGCGCCGCTCATACCGATCATGTACACAGACATGGTGGTGGACGGCTGTCTCAAGGGACTCGGCCTTCAGGTCTGGAGCATGGGCATCAATATCCTCGACGCCGGTATCGGAGTTTTGCTCGTCTGGACTCTGCTGCCGATCGGCGCACTGCCCGCCTACATCTGCATCATATATTTTAACGAGCTTTTAAACTTTTTCCTGAGCGCCTCGCGCCTGCGCCGCTACCTGCGCAAACGCCGTCCGCAGGCCCGGCCAAAAGAGCTGAAAGCAGTAATTAGATAAATATCTAAAACACCTATTGACAGATATCTAATGTGCGTGCTATTATGCGTGTAAGATGTTTGTGAAAGCGGTGATTCCATTGAAATCTAAGACGACTGAGTACAGAGTGCTTAAAACCCAGCCTGAATACCTGAAGATGATTGCCGCGAATCTCATAAACAGGTTTGGCGATTCGGTGGACAGCATCGCGTATGGCTTGCTGATGTACCGGGTAACCGGCTCAGCGTCGCTGATGGCGCTGGTGGTTGCGATAAACTATCTGCCGACGATCATACTCCAGCCAATCGCCGGCGTGCTGGTGGACAGAATGAACAAGCAGAGGGTCATGGTGCTTACCGACCTTGGGCGCGGGCTTGTGGTCGCCGCGACGGCGCTTGTATACTTATATGCTGAGCTGACGACTCCGCTCATACTTGTTTCTGTCATACTCAACTCCACGCTTGAGTCTCTGCGTGTGCCTGCGGGCTCTGCAATTGTGCCGACGCTGCTTGAGGAAGACAAGTACGAGATTGGCATGGCGGCAAATCAGACCTTGTGTCAGATATCTGTCACTATCGGCCTTGCTCTTGCTGGCCCCATTGTTGAGGTTTTGGGCATGGGCACGGCTCTGCTGATTGATGCGGCAACCTTTATCGGATCGGCAGTGGTCATATCTTTTATTCGCGCGGAGGGGGCGAGGGTTCCTGCCACAAGTGGAAAGGCTGATATAAAAGGTGTTGCGACGGGGCTTGTTGACGGGGTAAAATACATGTATGGCAGTCAGGTTTTGTGGACGCTCATAATGCTGGGCATGTGCCTGAACTTTGCATTTGTGCCGCTCGGCGCGCTCTATACGCCGTATGTGACTGATTCGCTGGGCAGTGGCGCAACGCTTCTGAGTTTCTCGCAGATCGCACAGGTATTTGGTGCGGCGCTGGGCTCGGCGATTTATCCGAAGCTCAAAAACCTGGAGGGAAGAAGGGCGGTTTTGGTGACAAGCAGCATCACGGCGCTTTCCTATGTCTCCATGGCGTATATTCCCGGTGTCGGAGCTTATATGTTGCGTCAAGGGCTTGCAGTTGGTATAATGTTCATACTCGGCATGTCCACGGGTATGCTGGGCATGGTGTTTAATGTCATGTTCGTGAGAAGTGTCGAGCCTGAGTTTATGGGTCGCATAACTGGAGCGACGAATTCACTGCTCGTAATGGCGATGCCGGTCGGCTCTCTGATTTGCTCGGGGCTTGCGCTGTTTTTGGATATTCCGCAGGTGTTTTTGGCCTTTGGAGTTTTGACCGCAGTGGTGTTCTTTGCGGTTTCACGAATGAAATTTGAAGGGGATTAACGGGATGAAGTTTGCCATCACCAAAGAGCCGGATCTCATGAATGAGGCTCTGCTGGCGCTGGAAAACCGCGCCAAGGAGCGCGGCGGCCTGGTGCAGGAGCAAGATTGCGGTATAAAAGTCGCGTCAGTATATTATAAAAGGGAATACAATCTGAGCCGCGAGCAGTATAACAGCTGGTTCGCGCCGCTCGTGGAGGTCGAAAAGCACGTTTTATCTCGTCTGAAGCTTGGTGACGAACAGCTTAAACGGGATTTTTCATCCCCGAGTGACGAGTTCGGGACGCCTGCAAGATTCGTCAAGGAGTTGCATGGGCTGGAGCTGTCACGAGAGAAGCTCGCGGCGATGATCTATAGATCGATAGCCGCGTCTGATGATTCAGCTGAGCTTCACGAGCTTGAATTTTCAGAGTTTGTCCGGCTCATGGCGAGGCTCCAGATTGACAAGAGCTATGTATGGACGCTTGTCGAGCTGTGCGCGGATTGGGAACATCGAAAAAGTGAAATTACCCCCCTGCTGGTCAGGGGGGCGGAGCTTTTTTCGCAGAAGCTGGAGCTTGTAGCGCCGCTCATTGATAAATGGTACGATGAGCTTGCGCCGAAGCTCGAGGCTCAGGGCGTGGATGCAATTTACGATTCCAGGCAGGTCAGCCTGCCTGATGCAGATTATCTTGTCCGTCCGGCGCTGGAGCTGTTTTCGGGAATAAGCATATGGCAGCTTGAGGTGGTTGACGGGAAAAACCCTTCAATTATGAGCCAAAAAGTGACGAATGAAATACACTATGGACTGCTGTATAAAGAGCTGGGCAGCACAATATCAGACAGTGAGATGGCTGCGCGTAAGCTCCAGAAAAAGCTGCGCGCGCTCGGGGACAAGCAGCGGCTGGGCATCATGTCCTCGATAATTGACAGGCCGCGCTATGCAAGCGATATCGTGAAGCTGACCGGACTGACCGCGCCCACGATCACGCACCACATGCAGGAGCTTTTAAACGCAGGGTTTGTACATGTTCATCTGGATGGCGGAAAAAGGCTATACAGCCTGAACAGTGACAGCGCGGATGAGCTTATTCGTAATATCAGGAAGTTTTTCGACGGAGGCAGTAAAAATGAGTGACAGAACCCGCCTTGCCGCAGTTGCGGGGGGCTTTAGTGAACACTTCGGCCGCGCACCGGAAGGGCTTTTCTCCGCGCCCGGCAGAACGGAGCTGGGCGGAAACCACACCGACCATCAGCGCGGCCGCGTTCTCGCCGCCGCCGTGAACGCATATAATGTCTGCGCCGCGGGAAGGAACAACTCCGGTGTTTTGCGCGTTATTTCCGAGGGCTACGCCCCGGTGGAGATCAAGACAGGCGAGTATGAGCCCAGAGCTGCCGAGCGCAACAGCACAGCCGCGCTCGTTCGCGGGATTGCGGCGGAGCTTGGAGTGCCGGCGGGCGCGGGCGCGGATATCTTCGTTTCCTCCGGTGTGCCTGGCGGCAGCGGCCTGAGCAGCTCGGCGGCCTTCGAGGTTCTTTTATCTGTCGCGCTCGACAGTCTCATCTGTGGCGGAGCGCGTTCGGCTATCGAGCTTGCGATAATATCGCAGAGGGTGGAGAATGTCTATTTCGGCAAGCCCTGCGGCCTGATGGATCAGGCGGCGTCCGCCGTCGGCGGCGTTGTGGCGATGGATTTTAAAGACCCCGAGGCTCCGCTTATAGAGCGGATTCCCTTTGACCTGAGCGCTGCGGGCTATGCACTTTGTCTCGTGGATTCCGGCTCTGATCACGCCGATTTGACCGAGGAATACGCGAGCATTCCCGCGGAGAACGGCGCTGTATGCGCAGTTTTCGGAAAGACCGTGCTGCGCGAGCTGTCGCAGGCGGAGTTTATGAACAGGCTACCGGAGGTTCGCGAAAAATGCGGCGACCGCGCGGCACTGCGCGCAATCCATTTCTTTTCTGAGGACAGGCGGGCCGCCGATCAGGCGAACGCGCTGCGCTGTGGCAATTTTCAGGAGTTTTTGAGGCTTGCGCGGCAGTCGGGACAGTCCTCGGCGCTGTATTTGCAGAATGTCACGCCCTCAGGACAGATAAGGCGGCAGGAGCTGCTGCTCACGATCGCGGTGTGCGAGCAGACCCTCCGCGGTCGGGGAGCGGCGAGGGTGCATGGCGGCGGCTTCGGCGGCGCGGCACAGGCGTTTGTGCCGCTGGACATGCTCAGTGAATTTATTGACAGGGCAGACTCCGCGCTCGGCGCGGGGCGCTGCAGGGTTTTGGACATTCGTGCCGAGGGCGGCATCAGAGAGGAGCTTATATGAAAACCATTCTTGTTGCAGGCGGAGCGGGATACATTGGAAGCCATATGACGGCGCTTTTGCTCGAGCGGGGCTATGAAGTGCTGGTTGTGGACAACCTCTGCACCGGTCACAGCCGCTCTGTCGGCGGGGCGCGGCTCGAGGTCGGCGACGTGCGCGACTGGGCGTTCATGGACAGGCTGTTCAGGGAAAATAAAATCGAGGGCGTCATTAACTTTGCGGCCTTCTCGCTCGTCGGCGAGAGCGTCAAGGACCCGCTTAAATATTACGGCAACAACGTCGCGGGCGCACAGACCATGCTGCAGACCATGAAAAACCACGGCGTGTCACGCATCGTGTTTTCCTCCACCGCGGCGACCTACGGCGAGCCGGAAAAGCAGCCGATCGAGGAAGGCGACCGCACCGAGCCGACAAATCCCTACGGCGCTTCCAAGCTCGCAATCGAGGGCATGCTCAAGTGGTGCGACGCGGCATACGGCATCAAATATGCGGCTCTGCGCTATTTTAACGCCGCCGGAGCCGACCCGCGCGGCAACATCGGCGAGGATCATGACCCGGAATCGCATCTCATACCCATCGTCATGCAGACAGCGCTCGGCAAGAGGAGCCACATGGGCATTTTTGGCGACGACTATCCCACGCCGGACGGAACCTGTGTCCGCGATTATATCCACGTCTGCGATCTGGTGGAGGCGCACCTGCTTGCGCTTGAGAGTCTGGAGGCCGGCGAGAGCGGCATCTATAACCTGGGCAACGGCAAGGGCTATTCCGTCAAGGAGATTATTGACACTGCCCGGCGCATCACAGGGCGGGAGATTCCCGCGCGAGTTGAGCCGAGGCGCGAGGGGGACCCCTCCGTGCTCGTCGCCTCCAACAAAAAGGCGAGCGAGGTTCTCGGCTGGAATCCGACGCGCGGGCTGGATGAAATTATCAGCGATGCCTGGCGCTGGCACTCCAGCCATCCCGATGGCTACGGCGGGAAGTGAAAAAAGAAAAACAGGGCATGGCGATAATTCGCCATGCCCTGTTTTTATAGCAACGTATTACTTTCCGAGAATCCTGGAATCGACGGTGGCGAGTGCCTTGTCGATGATCGGGTCGTACTTTTCAAACACCAGCTCAGACTCGCGCTTTAGCGTCATGCTGAAGACCTCGTCCGTCATGGCGGCGGCGTTTATGAGTATGTTGAGCCGCGATGCGCGCATAGCCGCACGGCAGAGCTCAATTCCGATGCCGACATCGGATATTGCGCTCTTGCTGCCCTTTTCCGCCAGCATGGCGAGCAGTTCGATCGCCTGCGCGGCGGTGTACAAAACCTCGGTCGGAATGTGGCAGGCGACGCGCAGAGCGGCCTCAAGATGATGTGTGCGCTCGGGGTCGTCCTTGGGGGCCGCCATGTATTTTTGCAGTGGCGCGAAGGCCTTGGCGTCCTCATCGGCGAGGTTCAGCATGTAGTTGCTGATAAGCTCCAGATGCTTGAGCGCATCTGCGATCTCCGCCTCATGCTCGGCGCAGGACTTTTTGCCGAGGCTGAGGTTTCCCACCATGCAGCCCAGTGCCGCGCCAAGCGCGCCCGCTGCCGCGGCGGCTCCGCCGCCGCCGGGTGTGGCTTCCTTTGATGCCAGGGCCTTGATAAAATCACCGGTGGCTGTTGTTGCTAGTTTTTCCATAGTATAGTCTCCCTTATATAAGATACTTGTTCACAAAAGGAATTTTAGACAGCACAAACCAACAGGCAAGGCTGCTGGCGATTATGACCGCCGTATCCACAGGCACCGCGAGTATCGGGTGCATGAGCTCGAGCCCCAGGCCGAGCTGGCGTATAATCATCACGAAAAAGTAGTGGATGAGATATACGCAGAGGCTGGCGTTCACGAGCCGGGAAATCACGGGCTTGCCTCCCTTGCCGATGCAGAGACAGCGCACAGCGCCGAAGAGACCCGTCGCCATCAGTGCCGGCCCGGGCGACATGCCCTCCATAAAATCAAGCACTGTCGTGCCGCGGGTGATCGACGCGATTATCGTGCCCCCGAAGGCTATGGCAAAGCCTGAGCAAAACGCGAGGACGAAGCACTTGAGATCACGGCGGGAGGCTTCACGGCTGTAGAGCACATGTCCCAGCAGGGCATAGCCCAGAGCGGACCAGCTCATGTTAATTTCGGCTTGATTCCAGAGCCCGCCGAGGTCGGATAGCGGCGGGTACTTGCGCAGGAGCGGCAGGGCGATTCCCAGCATGAGCCAAAGCACAACGGCATAGCGCTTTTCGCTTTCACCGGCGGCGCGGGTGAAGACGCGCAGAATCGGCAGAGCGGCATATAAAAGCAAGAGAATTTGCAGATAGTAAAGGTGGAAGAAGTGGCTGAAACGCAGTGTGTTCCAGATGGACTTGAGGAAAAACCACTCCTCATGCCAGCCGGTCAGATACCATGTGCCGAGCACGGTGAAGATGTAATACAGCCAAGACCAGAACAGGAGAATGCCCAAAATCCGCAGGAAATAGTTTTTGTAAATCTGCAGTATTCCGAGCTGTTTTTCCGGCTTGAGCATCAGCGCGCCGGTACACATGAAGAACACCGGCACGGCAAAGCGCGCCAGACTGTCCCAAAATGCGCTGGCAAGCCACTCGGAGCTGCCGACGGCGAAGATGTCCAGCCCATAAGCGGACATGTGAATCACAACCACGCCCACGCAGGCGATAAGCTTTATGACATCGGTGGCGATATCACGGTTTTTCGATGACGACATGAGTGCCCTCCTCCTGACAGACGAGCCCCATGAATATCCACACGAGCGGAACCACAAGGCACAGACCCAGACCGAAAAAGCTCTGGATCAGATAGCAGAAAACAGCGCAGCCCCAGACGGGGGCGGTCTTTTTCAGCCAATTGCGGATCGTGAAAAGACACAGCGCGAGATATGGCAGAAGCCCGAGCAGGCCAATGTTCACAAGGTAGTTTAAAAATTCGTTGTGGGAGTTATCGACATGCGTGCGCAGTGTCACGCCGCTCTGGCTAACCTCGCGCGAGAAGTCGATTGCCGAGCGCAGGGTGAGTGTATCAGGCCCGCCGCCGAGTATTGGACGCTGGGTGAAAAGTGACAGCGACTCCCGCCAGATGAGGATGCGGCTGGAGCCGAAGGAGTCGGAAATTTCGCCGTGCAGCACCCGCGACAGCTCGTGCAGCGTGCCGTCCTCAGGCGGGCGGAAATACACAAGAAGCAGAGCCGAGACGACAAGCACACAGCTTGTCCCGACAGCGGCACGTGTGAGCCCGGGGCGTTTAAAGCGCAGGTTTATATAATACGGAGCAGCGACCAGAGCAGTGGCGCACAGAGCCAGAATGCCGGAGGCGACCCTCGACAATGCCAAAATCACAAGGCAGGCGGCCGCGGGTATCAGCAGGAAAAGGTCACGTCTGTCCTCCGAGCGCGCGACAGTGCCGAGAAAAAGCGGAATGCACAGGCAGAAAAACGCGGCAAGTACATCGACATTGCCGATCGTGCCGAGAAACTCGCCCGAGTATTTTATCCCCGCGTCGTAGTACGACAGACCGGCGGGGAAGAGCCCCAGCGCGTTAATCTCGAGCAGCTGGAGCGCGGAAACCGCGCAGCAGACCGTCGCAGATACCGCAAGCAGATAGATATAATATCGCTTCCTCTCGGCAAAGCTCCAAACGCCGAGGAAAATAGCCCCGTATAGTAATAGCGTAAGCAGTCCGTCATAGCGCGATGCGCCGATGAGCGTCACACGACCGTGCCCGGAAAAAGCGGCGGAGACGCAGGCGGCGAGCATGAATAAAATGGCGAAAATCGCGGGTGCCGCCGGCCTTTTGAGCTTCGGCCTGTGGATAATGGCGCAGACGAGCAGGGAAGAGAGCCAGAGCCCCGTCGCCGCGACGAAAAAGCTGTACTTAGACCGCGTTATCCGGGTATAACCATCAAAGCCCGTCCACAAAGGGAAGACGAGCAGCATGATAATTATATACTTATCTGTGAGCCAGGAAGCTTTAGTTTTCATCGATAATATATTAGCATAATTGCTGCTTGCGCGCAACAGCAGCTTGTGCTTAAATAGTCTGGAACACAAGTGGAGGTAGAGACATGTATTTTGACACACACGCGCATTATGACGCGGACGCCTTTGACAGCGACCGGGACGAGCTGCTTGCCGCCATGCCCGCAAACGGCGTTTCATATATTATAGACCCCGGCTGCGATGAGCAGTCGAGCCGTGCCGCCCTTGCCATTGCCGGGCGCTATCCATTCGTCTACGCCGCCGTCGGCTGGCAGCCGCAGGAATGGGCAAGCTGGACGAGTGAGAGCATTGATATTGTGCGTGAGCTTGCAGCTCGGCCGAAGGTCGTCGCCATCGGCGAGATCGGTCTGGACTACTACTGGGAGAAGGATCGCAAAGAGATTCAAAAGCAGATGCTAACAGCCCAGCTTGAGCTTGCGCTAGAGCTTGACATTCCGGTGATTATGCACGACCGCGAGGCTCATGCCGACTGCATGGAGGTCACCGGACGCTATCCCGGGCTGCGCGGCGTGTTTCACTGCTTTTCAGGCAGTCGCGAGATGGCGGAGGAGCTCATAAAAAGGGGCTGGTATCTCGGCTTTGACGGCCCTGTGACCTATAAAAACGCGAGACGCGCGCTTGAGGTGCTCGAATACTGCCCGACAGAGCGCATACTGCTCGAGACCGACAGCCCCTATCTCACGCCGGTGCCGTTTCGCGGCAAGCGCAACGACTCCACAAAGCTCAAGCTCATCGCGGAGAAGGTCGGGGAAATTAAGAACATGAGCCGCGAGGATGTGGCGCGGGTGACATGCGAGAACGCGAAGCGGCTGTTTAGAATAGACTGAAAAATAAAAGAAACTGCATCCGCTAATCGGGATGCAGTTTCTTTTATTGAACTAAGCTTATTTCGCGACTGCTTCCTTCAGGGCCTTGCCGGCCTTGAACTGGGGTACGCGAGAAGCTGGGATGGTGATCTCTTCCTTGGTCTTGGGGTTGCGGCCGATGCGCTCGCTGCGGGTCTTAACATCAAAGCCGCCAAAGCCGACGAGGGCGACCTTTTCGCCAGCGACAAGCTCCTCGGTTATAGTCTCAAAGGTTGCATTGATAACTTTCTCGGTGTCCTTCTTGGAAAGGCCGGCCTTCTCGGCTACGGCCGAAATGAGTTCTGCTTTGTTCATTGGTACTCCTCCTGAAAATAAAATCCGATTTAGTATATTGAGATTTGTCCTTCGACTGTGCTCGGGACAAACTGCTCACGTTAATGTTTGACAGGCGTCTTTCCCTCAAGATCGTGCCTGCCCTGCTGATAGATTTCCTCCATCTCCTCGAGGCTCATATCCTCAAGCCTGCGGCCCAGGGCCGCTGCGCCCTGCTCAAGATAGCGGAAACGGCGGATAAATTTCTCGCAGCTCTTTTGCACAACAGCCTCCGGATCGAGCTTATAGAAGCGGGCCACATTCACCACGGAGAAGATGACATCGCCGAGCTCCTCTGCGATATTCTCCATGTCCCGGGCGTCTATGCCCTCCTGCAGCTCTGTGACCTCCTCGCGGAGCTTGTCCATCGCGCCGCCGACTGCCGGCCAGTCAAAGCCGAGCTTTGCGGCCTTGTGCTGAATCTTGTCGGCCCGCCAGAGCGAGGGCATTGCCTTGGTGATGCCGTCCATTGCCGAGGCTGCGGTATCCTGAGCGCGGTCGCGGCGCTTGACCGCCTCCCAGGTGTCGAGAACCTTGTCCGGCGTTTCGGCAGAGACATCCGCAAAAATATGCGGATGTCTGTGAACCAGCTTTTTGCAGGAGGTGTCGGCTATGTCGTCCAGATTGAAACCGCCCGACTCCTCCTCAATTCTAGCGTGGAAAATGACCTGCAACAGCAGATCACCCAGTTCCTCACGCAGATGTTCCTTGTCGCCTTCGTCAATGGCTTCGCAGACCTCATAGGCCTCCTCCAAAACGTTGCGCTTAATGGACTCGTGAGTCTGTTCACGGTCCCAAGGACAGCCGCGCTCTGAGCGCAGATATGCCAGCAAGTCAATATAGTCGTTAAGATCATAGCGATCTTTGCAAACAAAATCTATCACACTGCAACCCCTTTCGCAAGTAGTTTTTTCAAAAAAGCCTTAATTATCAAGGCTTTTTTGTTATGTCACCTTATTTTTAGTATTCTTGCTATTTTATCGCCCTTTGGTATAAGCTTTATGTCCTCAGCCGTCACGGCACGCGTCGCCACTATCATGACCAGGTATACGACAACCGCGACAACAATCGCAAGACCCATGCACAGCGCCAGCATCATTCTACCCATATCCGGGCCGCCTAAAAATCGCGATGCAAGCCCATACACGGCCCAGGCGCTTGCGCCCATGACAATTGAGCTTATGAGCGGACGCAAAAGCACTCTGGTATAGCTCGGCTTCTTGTGCAGGCAGCGTTTGAGGAAATAGCAGTTCATGATGCACATGACAAGGTAGCAGCATATTGTGCCGATAGGGGCGCCGACAATGTTAATATCGGGATTGCCGACCAGAACCCAGTTCACGCCCAGCTTAACCGCGCCGCCCACGATCATCGTCAGCACGGTGAGCTTCTCGTTGCCGTTTGCCTGCATGATGGCGTTCGTCATGAGCGCAAGACAAACAAAAAACGAGGCAATACCCAGATATGCCAGCAGAGTCGGGCCGACCGAGTGCGTGTCTGTATACAGCACGTTTACAATAGGGTAGGCGAGGACAGTCAGGCCGACGCCCATGGGCAGAGCTATGATAGACGCGATGCGCATCGAGGATTCGGCAATTTCGCCGGCCTCCTCGTGGCGGCGGGCGGCGACTGCCGCGGAGATTGCAGGCACGACCGAGATGGTCAGCGGCGTTATAAACGCGGCGGGAAGATTGTAGAGCGTCATCATCGCCGAGTATGAGCCGTAGAGTGTGTCCGCCAGCTCCTTTGCCATGCCCGAACTCAGAAGCTGGGTGTTTACAAGCTTCGTGTCCAGCAGCGTTATAACGCTCATCACAGAGGCTCCCAGCGTGATGGGTATACCGACCTTCAAAAAGCGCGAGAAGGTCTTAGAGACGCTGTCAGCCACGTCCCTGCCGCGATTTGCGGGGATGCGGTAGCGGCGGTACTTCACCGCCATGTAAATGAGCGCGGCGAGAGCACCGGCAGTGACGCCGAAGATTGCACCGGCGGAACCGACCGGCAGGCTCTTGCCGGAGTCTATGAGGTACTTTGCCAAAACCAGACCCACGATAACCTTGACGAGTACCTCAAGCACCTGTCCGATCGTAGTCGGTTTCATGTCGGAATGGCCCTGGATAAAGCCGCGGTATGAACTGGTCACGCACACGAGGAAAACGGCGGGCGCAAGTGCAAACACGCTCTGCGTGGACTCTGCCTTGCCGACGAGCACCATTGCCATCTCAGCCGGGAAAAACAGCATGAGCGCAGACAGCAGCGCTCCCAGCACCGCCAGGGTCACAAAAGCAACGTTGAAGGTGCGCCGCGCCTGATTCGGGCGGCCGAGTGTGTTTGCCTCGCTTATCATGCGCGAGAGTGCGACGGGAAGTCCGGCTGTCGAGACTGTCAGCAGAACATTATAAATGCTGTAGGCTGCGTTAAAATAGCCATAGCCGGCGTCGCCGAGTATGTTCCGGAGCGGGATTTTATAAATCGCGCCGAGCAATTTCATTATTACCACACCGGCTGCCAATATTGCCGCGCCGTGCAGATAGTTTTGCTTTTTGGGTTCAGACAATTAGATTCCCCCATTCATTTCATGCCAAGACACTCTACACCAAAAGTATAAAAAAATCAAGGGAACGAAGCCGTTCCCTTGATTATATATCAGCTCTGGCCTTACTTATTCCGAACCTTGTCTATATGCACGGTGAGGTCGAGCATCTTGTTGGAGAAGCCCCACTCATTGTCATACCACGCGACAAGCTTCACAAAGTTGTCGTTCAGGCTGATTCCGGCGTTGGCATCGAAGATGGAGGTGCGGGGATCGGTGCGGAAGTCGGAGGATACGACCTCTTCGTCGGTGTAGCCGAGAACGCCTGCCATGGGGCCTTCGGAAGCGGCCTTGACAGCGGCGCAGATCTCGTCATAGGATGCACCCTTCTCCAGGC
>CAZHUG010000002.1:0-80118 GCA_964535405.1 uncultured Oscillospiraceae bacterium
GCAGGACGACGGCACCTTCGACATGCTTCCCAAGAAGGAAGTCATGAAGCTCATGGGCGAGATGACCAAGCTTGAGAAATATCTCGGCGGCGTCAAGGACATGAAAAAGCTCCCCGGCGCACTGTTCATCATCGACTCCCGCAAGGAGCACAACGCAATCGCAGAGGCACGCAAGCTGAAAATCCCCATCATCGCTATAGTCGATACCAACTGCGACCCCGACGAGGTTGACCACGTTATCCCCGCCAATGACGACGCTATCCGCGCCATCAAGCTCATCAGCTCCGCAATGGCTAACGCCGTTATCGAGGGCCGTCAGGGCGCAGACAACCAGGCCGCAGAGGCTCAGAAGGTCGAGGAGACCCCGGGCTCTGCCGACTAAGACTTAATCGGCGCTCATGCGCCACATTTTCAATATTACGGAAGGATGATTATATATGGGATTTACAGCAGCTGATATCAAGAACCTACGCGAGATGACCGGCGTCGGCATGATGGATTGCAAGAAGGCACTTACAGAGGCCGAGGGCGACATCACCAAGGCAGTCGAGTGGCTGCGCGAGAAGGGGCTTGCCGCCGCACAGAAAAAGGCCAGCCGCATCGCAGCCGAGGGCATGGCTTACGCCTCCGTCGTCAATGGCATCGGCTCTATAGTCGAGGTCAACGCCGAGAGCGACTTCGTCGCCAAGAACGATCTCTTCGTCGATTACGTCACGGCGGTTTCCGTCGTCGTAGCCGACCAGAACCCCGCCGACCTCGATGCTCTTTACAACTGCAAGTATCCCGGCGAGGACAAGACCGTTCAGGCAGTTCAGAGCGACAAGGTTCTCGTCATCGGTGAGAATATCAAGATCCGCCGCTTCGCCCGCTACAGCGAGGGTGTCTCCGTGCCCTACGTCCACATGGGCGGCCGCATCGCAGTTCTCATGAACCTCGCCGTCGGCGCAGGCTTTGAGAATAACGAGGAGGTTCTCGGGCTGGGCCGCGATCTTGCCATGCAGGTCGCAGCGCTGAACCCCACCTTCCTTGACAAAAGCGATATCTCCGACGAGTTTATCGAGTCCGAGAAGCACATCCGCCTCGCCCAGGCAAAGGAAGACCCCAGGCACGCCAACAAGCCCGACGCCATCATGGAAAAGATCGTCATGGGCGGCCTTAGCAAGTACTTCAAGGAAATCTGCCTGTTGCAGCAGCCCTTCGTCAAGGACGGCGATGTCACTGTCGAGCAGCACATCAAAAACGTCTCCAAGGCGCTCGGCACCGCAATTTCTATCAATGGCTACACCCGTTTCGAGAAGGGCGAGGGCATTGAGAAGCGTCAGGACGATCTCGCAGACGAGGTCGCAAAGCTCGTAAAATAAGCGAAACTATAAAGCGCATTGGACTTCAATCCAATGCGCTTTTTCTCTGTTTTCTGTCTCTGATATCGGTATTGCCTATAAAAGTCAATATAGGCGGCAACTATATATTATGCTGTCTGCGGGGTGATTATATGTTATTTGTCAGGATTCGGGATCTGCGCGAGGACAAAGATTATAAGCAGATTCAGCTGGCTGAATATCTCCGCGTCAAGCAAAGCACCTATTCCGATTATGAGAACGGAAACATCAATATTCCCATCGAGGCGCTGATGAAGCTCGCGGATTTTTACGATACAAGCCTTGATTATCTGTGCGGAAGAACCGATGAAAAACGGACATTTCCGAAGGCGAAGGCAAGGTAAGGAGCCGGTGACGGCAGATTAAATTTATATGCAAATTCCCCGGTCAGGAAATCCTGACCGGGGATTGCACATTATATATACTAATTAGATCAAAGTATCACGAAGTCCTTGCTCGCCTTCGTGATATTTATATTGCCGTCGCCGGTGAGGTAAATCACGTCCTCGATGCGCACGCCGTATTTGCCGGGGATATAGATGCCGGGCTCGGCGGAGATGACAGCGCCCTCCGGCATCGGCTCGGTATTCGCGGGATTTGCGCTCGGCGACTCGTGGACATCCAGACCCAGACTGTGCCCGAAGCCGTGGCCGAAATACTCGCCATAGCCCGCGTCGGCGATCACCTTCGCGCCGGTATTATGTATCGCCTGACCGCTCACGCCCGGGCGCGCGGCCGCGATGCCCGCAAGCTGGGCGCGCAGAACCACGTCGTAGATATTGCGCATCTCGTCTGTCGCACTGCCGACCGCGACCGTGCGCGTCATGTCCGAACAATAGCCGTTTTTGATGCAGCCGAAGTCCATCGTGACAAAATCGCCGGATTTTATAAGCTCGTCACCCGGCACGCCGTGCGGCATGCTCGTTTTCGCGCCCGTAATCGAAATCGGGTCAAAGGAATTGCCCTCGCCGCCGTAGAGCAGCATGCGATAGGTCAGCTCGGCTGCAAGCTCGCGCTCGCTCATGCCCGGCTTTATCATGCCCAGAACGTCGTTTAGGGCGCGCTCGGCTATCCTCTGCGCGGCGATGAGACTGTCCAGCTCCGCCTTCGACTTCGAGCGGCGCAGCCCGGATATGACGCTCTGCGCCGGTGTCAGCGCAAGCCCCAGAACCTCGCCGAGGTGGCGGTAGAGCCCGAAGCTCAGGTAATCCTCCTCCGCGCCGAGGGTCTTTATCCCCTTCGACTCCAGCTCCGCGCCGAGGCAGGCCAGCAGCGGCTTCTCGCGTCCGGCAAGCTCCACACGCACGCCCGCAACGCAGGTATTGCGCGCAGACTCAATATATCTCGAATCCGTCACCAGCAGGGCGTCGGACGCGGTGATGAGCGCCGCGCTGTCCGTGGGCAGAAAGCCGCTGGCGTAGAAAATATTCTTGTCGTTCATCAGCAGCAGCGCGTCCAGTCCGGACTTCGCCACCTCAGCCTGCAGTCTTTCGATGTTTGTCATTTAAATTACCTCAATCCTCAATTATTATTTCGTCGGCCGTCAGCCGGTTGGTCACGATCTCGCCATCCACGCTGATTCTGACGGCGGTCACGCCGTCCAGACCGCAGAAGCTCAGCGCAATGCAGCTGTCCGCTATCGTCTTTTCCGACCCGCTGAGCTTTGCGTACTGCGGCGACAGCTCAAAGGTCAGGCAGTTGCCTATCCTGCTATAATACAATATTGAACAGCCCGCAGGCAAGGGGTTTTCAAGCTCCGGAATGTTCGTCTCCGTATTAAAAGCCTCAATAAAGCTCAAAATCGGGTCGCTCCCTGCCGTGACGGGGACGCTTTCGAGTCTCAAAAGCTCGCCCGTCGTGCGGTAATACGGCGCGACCGAGCGGTACACCGTGACATAGGCGCCCTCCGGCGTGCAGCTCGTGAGCGTCAGGAAAAGCGAAAGTGAAATTAAAACTGCCGCGGCTATCGCCGCAAGGCGTCTCATACTTTATCCTCCCCGCTATTCGTCGCTGCCGGAAACGTCAGCGAAAACAGGCTGCCCTGCGGCTCCAGCTGCGAGACCTCGATACTGCCGCCGAGCGCCGTCACAGCGTCGTGGACTATCGACAGGCCCAGACCGCTGCCGCCCTTCTCGCGGCTTCTGGCCTTGTCAACCCTGTAAAAACGCGAGAAAATGTTCGGCAGGTCGGCATCGGGGATGCCTATGCCGCTGTCGCTGACCTTGAGACCCACGTGTCTGTCAGTTTTATCGACCGTTATCCTCACGCTTCCGCCGTCTACATTATATTTAATTGCGTTTTCAACCAGATTAAAGATAAGCTGATACACCTCGTCCTCCGACGCCAGAATGAAACAGCCCGGCTCCGGCTCGCAGAAAAGGCTCACGTTCATCTTCGCAGACAATGGCCGCAGCAGGCGCAGGGTCGCGCGTGCGACGCGCCCGACATCGACCGCCGTGCGCGGGGTCTGGACCCCGTCGTCCCGCCGTGAGAGATCCAAAAGCTTCTCCGTCGTGCGTGTGAGCCTGTCCGACTCCGTGCCGATGTCCGACACGAACTCGCGCATCGTCGACTCGTCCATGTCCGCGCTCTGGTTTATGCTGTCCGCCAGCAGGCGTATCGCAGCCAGCGGCGTTTTGAGCTCATGCGAGGCATCCGACACAAACCTGCGGCGCTGCTCCTCCGTCGTCTCCAGCCGCTCGGTGAGATTGTTAAACTCCTCCCCCAGCTCGGTCAGCTCGTCATTGCCGGTAGGCTCGAGCCGGTGGGCATAGTCGCCGCCGCGCACGACCTGAATCGCCTCGGCAAGCTGGCGTATCCGGCTTGTGAGTGCGCGTGAAAACAGCACCGTCAGCGCAAAGGCGACGGCGCAGGCCGCAATCGATATTGTGCGGAGCTGGCTCTGTATCGAGAGGATGAGCTCCGCCTGATTTTTGTCATACTCGCTGATATAAACCCCGCCGAGCGTCACGCCGCTGTTCATGACCGGCAGGGCGGCGCGCGACTCAAACGTGCCCTCGGCAAAGCGCGACCAGAACACCTGCTCGCCGCCGAGAGCGCGCATAAGCTCCGAAAACAGGGCGAGCTTGCCCAGCTGGGCGGGCGATTTCGTGTCGTAGACCACGCGGCCCGTCTCGTCCGTCACGAGTATGCGTGTAGGGCCCGAAACATCCAAAAGATCCATGACCTGATTGACCGCCTCGGGGCCGAGCGTGTCGAGCACGGACAGCGAGGAGGAGATGACCGAGGCCTGGGTGATGAGCGAGCTTTCCTTCTCGGCAAACACAATATCGCGGCTGACGAGCAAGGGATAGGTGTTCATCAGCCCCAAAAGCGCGGCTATAAGCAGCAGGAACGTCAGGACAAATTTGAACTGAACGCTCTCAGATATTTTTCTTCTGTTTTTCATAAAACCCGCGTCCATGAGCCTTGCACCTACTCTGCAAAATAATAGCCCACTCCCCATTTTGTGATGATGAGCTTCGGGCTGGCGGGGGTCTGCTCAAGCTTTTCGCGCAGGCGGCGGATGTGAACGTCAACCGTGCGCACGTCGCCCTGATAATCATAGCCCCAGACCAGATCCAAAAGACTGTCCCGGCTGTAAACCCTGCCCGGATTGCGCATCAGAAGCTCGATAACATCAAACTCACGCGCGGTGAGGTCAACCGGCTCGTCGTTGCGCCGCGCGCTGCGGCGCGAGGTGTCAATGGATATATTCCCGCTCTTGAGAACCGAGTCCGAGGCGGGACCTGCCGCCGCCGGCATGGACGCGCGGCGCAGCAGTGCGCGGATTCTCGCGCGCAGCTCCAGAATGTTAAAGGGCTTTGTTATATAATCGTCCGCTCCGGACTCAAAGCCGAGCAGCTTGTCAGCATCCTCGCTCTTCGCCGTCAGCATTATTATCGGCACTGTCGAAAACTCGCGTATCTGCTGACAGGCCTCCAGCCCGTCGAGTCCGGGCATCATAAGGTCAAGTATTATGAGGCTGTATTCCTCATTGCGGGCCATCTGCACAGCCGTGAGGCCGTCGTGGCAGGAATCCACCTGATAGCCCTCGTTTTCCAGGTTGAATTTTATGCCCTTCACCAGCAGCTTTTCGTCGTCCACCACCAGTATCTTCATTGCTTCACTCCTCCACCGCCTGATTTAAAGGTTGCTTTTCCTACGATCGACTTGTATAATGTATCTTTGATGCAAGTTAGATACAATATATACTATCACACTATCTCGGAGATTGATATGAAAAAAGTTAGAGTTGCCCCAATTATCTTGTTAATATGCCTGTTCCTGTCCACGCTCTCACCCGGCGCGCGTGCGCTCGACGATCCGCAGATCGGCGCGAAGGCCGCGATCCTCGCCGACGTCGACTCCGGGCGGATCTTTTTCTCGAAAAATGCCGACGAGCGCGTGTACCCCGCCTCGCTCACCAAGATCATGACCATCCTGCTCGCCGTGGAGGCAGTCGAGACAGACAGCGTCAAGCTCGGCGACATGGTCACCGCCTCCGAGACCAGTCAGCAGGGCATGATTCCCGAGGGCAGCACCTCTAACATCGTACCCGGAGAGGTCATGAGCCTTGAAGATCTCATGTACTGCGCGATGCTCTCCTCCGCAAACGAGGCCTGCAACATCATCGCGGAATACGTCTGCGGCTCTATAGAGGATTTTGTCGGGCTCATGAACGCCCGCGCCGCCGAGCTTGGCTGTATGGGCACGCACTTTGCAAACACGCACGGCCTGCCGGACGATGATCACTACACCACCGCAGGCGACATGTACCTTATCATGGCGGAGGCCGTCGACCACGACCTGTTCGAGATTTTATACAGCTGCGTCACGCACACCGTGTCCGCAACCAACCTCGCCCAGGCGCGCGAGCTTTCAAACTCCAACGGACTTATAAACGCCGAGTCCACCTATTTCCACGGTTATTTCTATGAAAATGCCGTCGGCGGCAAGACCGGCCACACCAGCGCCGCGGGCTATTGCCTCGCCTCCGCCGCCTCGAAGGACGACATAAACGTTCTCGCGGTCGTCATGGGCGGCGAGGTCGTTCAGGGCTCGGACGGCTCGAAGAAATACGGCAACTTCATGGACTCTATCACACTTTATGACTGGGTTTTCGATAACTACAGCATCAAGGAAATTTTGAGCTCGTCAGAGCTTATCGCAAACGTTCCGGTTGAGATGGCTGCGGAATCCACCGGCGTCGCGGTCAGACCCGGCAGCGTCATATCAGCGCTCATCCCCAACGATATGGACGTTTCCAGCTTCGAGCGCAGCTACATAATCTACTCCCAGCGCGACGATGTGCCGCTTGTCGCGCCCATCACGAGCGGCGCTGTCCTCGGCGAGGTCAGTGTCTCCAACGGCGGCGTGGTCTATGGCTCTATCCCGCTTGTCGCGGCGACCTCGGTCGAGCTGTCAAAGATGGAATATCTCAAGCATCAGGTTGACACCGTCCTCGATCTCGTGTGGGTCAAGGTCATCTTCTGGGTGCTCATGGTCTGTCTGGTGATCTATTTCCTGCTGGTCTTCCGCTACCGCGCGCTGCACAAGCGCCACCTGCGCGAGGTATATCTGGCAAAGCTCGAGAGGGCGGAGCGCATGGCGGGCGAGGAAACCCGCGTCTTCACGGACACCCCCGTGCCGGCCACGGCTGCCAGAGCAACTGCGGCGGCGAGCGGGCCGGCGGCACAGCCCGAACCGCGGGTGCCGGAGACACAGTCGGCGAAGCCATCGTCGGATTTTTTCACGCCTGTGCCGGTTCAAGAGCGTGAGACCGTCAAGATCGGCTCGGGCGCAATCTCGGACGAGGAGAAGGCAAAGCGCGACTATTTTGAGGAGTTCTTCAACAGAAACAATCCGGAAAAATAAATGATATAAAGGCAGCCCGGTCATTTGACCGGGCTGCCTTATTTTTATGTTATTTACATCTTCTCCGGCGCTTCGACGCCGAGTATTTGAAGGCTCACTGCGATCACGCGGCGGACGCTGTCCGCAAGCAGAAGGCGTGCCTGTAAAAGTCCGGGTTCGGCGTCCTTTATGCGGCAGGCGCTGTAAAAACGGTGGAAGCGCGCGGCAAGCTCCATGACATAGCGGTTGATGCGGCTGGGGTCATAGCCTCTTGCGGCGTGCAAAATCTCATCCGGCAGGGCGGCAAGCTGTTTTATAAGTTCGCGCTCCTGCTCGGTTTCCAGAAGCGTCGCGTCTATCGCCGCGGACTGCGGCACGGGCTGCCCCTCATCCGCGAGATTGCGCAGAAGCGAGCAGATGCGCGCGTGCGCATACTGGACGTAATACACCGGGTTTTCGCTGTCCTCACGCACGGCGAGACCCAGATCGAAATCCATCTGGGAGTCGGGGCGGGAGTTGAAAAACCAGCGGGCGGCGTCCACGGGAATCTCGTCAAGCAAATCGGACAGGGAGATTGCCTTGCCGGTGCGCTTGGACATGCGCACAACCTCGCCGTCGCGCATGAGCTTCACCAGCTGCATGAGGACAATATCGAGCCTGTGCTCGCCGTCGAGCCCGAGCGCGTCCATCGCGCCCTTCAGGCGGGCGACGTGACCGTGGTGGTCGGCACCCCAGATATTGACCACCTGGTCAAAGCCGCGGTCAGAAAGTTTGTTGCTGTGATAGGCGATATCGGCGGCGAAATAGGTATAAAACCCGTTTGCGCGGCGCAGGACATCGTCCTTGAGCTCGAGCTTTTCGATGTCCTTTTCGCTCTTGCCCGCGGCGCGGAGCTTGTCGCCCAAGATGCGGGAGGTGCAAAGCCAGAGCGCGCCCTCACTCTCATAGGTGAAGCCGCGGTCTGTGAGCTTCCCGACCGTGCGCTCGACCGCGCCGCTCTCGTGCAAACTCGACTCGAAAAACCACTCGTCGTAATGTATCTTATAGCGCTCGAGATCAGAGCGCATCTTCGGCAGATTGTGCGCGAGGCCGAACTTTGCCAGCGCCGCGTGCCGCTCAGACTCAGGCTTGTCCCTATATGCCTCGCCCTGCTCGGCATAAAAAAGCTGTGCAAGCTGTTTTATATCCTCGCCCTGATAGCCGTCGGCGGGAAACTGGACGGCGTCTTCGCCCAAAATTATCTGTAAGTACCGCGCCTCGAGCGAGACCGCAAATTTCTCGATCTGGTTTCCGGCATCGTTTACATAGAACTCGCGCCAGACATCCGCGCCCGCGCGGGACAGAACCTCCGCCAGAGTGTCGCCCAGAACGCCGCCGCGGGCGTTGCCCATGTGCATGGGGCCCGTGGGGTTAGCGGAGACGAACTCGACCATGATTTTCTGACCCTTGAGCCCGTCCGAGCGCCCGTATGCCGCGCCCTCGGCCTCAATATCCGCGAGAACGTCGCCATACCAGCCGGAGGCGAGGCGGAAGTTTATAAAGCCCGGGCCCGCGCAGTCGGCTCTGTCGAAAAAAGTGCCGGCAAGCTCCATATTTGCTATGAGCGCCTCCGCGATTTTGCGCGGCGGCAGGCGCAATGCACGGGCGCCGGTCATCGCGTGGTTTGCGGCGAAGTCGCCGTTTGCCGTGTCCTTCGGAACCTCCACCGTGCCCGATAACTGCGCGCCCGCGGGCAGTTCGCCCTTCTTCACCGCGGCGGCGTAGGCCGCGTCCACTATAGCGGAAATTGCGTCCTTTGCGCTCTGAGTTAAATTAGCCATCTATGCGCGCACCCCCCTGCTCCTTGACATTGATTCTAAACTTATTTCTGCCCACCATGGTGTGGTCAAAGTCAACTATATAATCTATCTCCATATCGCCGCCGCGCGGACCCATTGTGGAGTGGATTTTATGCGTATCCAGCCCCATCGTGGCGGAGCCGAAGGGAGTGTCGTACAGGAAGGTGTTTTTGAGCCCCTCCCTGAATATCATCTGGCTTGTCAGTGTGCCCTCGCGCGCGAGCGTCACCTCTGTGGGCGTGAAAATAAAAGAGGTCTTTGTCCCCTTCATGCCGGTCAGCTCGCTTTCCATATACGTAAGCTCTCCGCGACCGTCGCGATAGCTGTACTTCCCTTCCGTGACGAGCTCAACCGCGTCGTCCGTGCCCTGCGGGAAGTTCTGCACTCCTGTAATTGATATTATAACGTCTTTCATACTCAGCTCCATGTTCTATTTGGCGCGAAGCTGCGAAAAATCCTCAGCTCCATGCGCCCATTTCATTTGGCGACACATTATATACCATATAACGTGTCCTGTCAAAGATTGGCTGGGAAAACATGCCCGCTCACATCGCGGCCGAGAAACAGTCGCGAGTGCGCGCAAAACTCGCCCGCGTCGCCGCTGGTATAGTAGCGCTCACTGCCGCTTATCTGCCCATCCGAGAGCCCCCCGCGACCGAGAGACTCGCAGAGCTCCCTTGCCGCCGCAGCGCCCGAGTCTATGAGCCTCACTCCCTCGCCCATGCAGCGGCTGATCGCCTCATACAGTAAGGGAAAGTGCGTGCAGCCCAATATCAGTGTGTCCACATTCGCCTGCCTGAACCGCGCCGTCGCGGTCTCGACCGCGCGCATGACGGCGGCATCCTCGGGCGAAACGCGGCCCGCCTCCACAAAGGGCACCAAAAGCGGACTGCCGACGCTAATCGGCTCCGCCTCCGCGCCCAGCGCG
Organism: uncultured Oscillospiraceae bacterium; assembly: GCA_964535405.1. Taxonomy (GTDB): domain Bacteria; phylum Bacillota; class Clostridia; order Oscillospirales; family Oscillospiraceae; genus Scatomorpha. Next base: position 10,002 of record CAZHUG010000002.1, read on the forward strand.
GCAAGCTCGCGCGTAAAAGCGCCCGACTGCGCCGTTGCGACCGTGGCCAGCACTCCGATGCGCCCGCTTCGCGTCGCGACCAGAGCCTCCCGCGCGGCGGCACGCACCACGCCGAGCACCGGAACGCCTGCGCTCTCGCGAACGGTATCCAGGCAGTTTGAACTCACCGTGCCGCAGGCGACGAGAATCGCGTCCACGCCGTACTTCGTCAAAAACCTCGTGTCCGAGGCGGCAATCTCCCGCAGCTCCGCCACGGAACGGCTGCCGTAGGGCGCGCGCGCCGTGTCGCCCAGGTATATTATGTCATCAGCGGGCAAAAGCTCGCGCAGTACGCGCACAGCAGTCAGGCCGCCCAGACCGGAATCGAAAACGCCAATTTTAATCTTATCCATAGTCACCTAAAGCACCTTTTTCGTGATACAAACAGTCTATGCAGACCGCAATGAAAAGCGAAGTACATTTTATCAGTGCCGCGGCGCTTTTGCAATCCCTACTATATATTATAGCCGCCTTTGCGCCTTTTTGTTCCCGTCAGGGGTTTAAACGGCGCGCGGCAGAGCCCGCCTTCCAGAGCCTTTTTTTCTGCTGCACCGTGACGAGGGAAAGCCAGAGCGACAAAAGCTCGGCCGTGCTCTCATACACGCGCAGCTCGCGCAGTCCCCGCTCGGGCGCGGCAGACCGCGGCGGCGGGCTGAGCATGACAAAACCGCCCGCCTCAGCCTCGCGCTGGGCAAGCTCTATATCCCGATAGAAATGATCGCGGCGAATATGCTCCAGCTCGTGCGCTATGGCACGCGCACGGCGGGCATCGCTTAAATATTCATTGACATAAATGTCGAAGCTGCCATCCCCGTTCGGCTGCACCAACGCGTGAACGTTCAGCGGAAACGGAAGAGGCCGCACGAAATATTCAGGTGTCCACATCCCCGCGCTCCTTTGCTCTCAGCGCCTCGATCATCTTCACCGCAACCTCGACGTCGGCGCGCGTCGCCCCCTTCGCAAGCGAAAACAGCATCCGGCACTCCGAACGGTTCGCCAGCATGTCCAGATACTCCGTCAGCTCCCTGTCGCCGTTTACCAGCGGGCGCTCGCTCTCATCCGGCGCTCTGCCCAGCAGATAGTCCACCGTCACGTTCAAAAGCTCCGCCATGCGCATCAGCGTGCCGAGATCCGGCTCGCGTCTGCCCGTCTCATACTGGCTGATGGTGTTCGGCGCGATGTCCAGCATGCGCCCGAGCTCCTTTTGCGTCATGCCGAGCTCCTCGCGCAGCTCCTTTAATCTCATTTAGACCACCTCAAGCACATTGTACATCACAAATTGTGAATAAGCAAGCACAATTCTCTGATCAAAATCTTGTAAAGTCTGCCACTTGCGCAAATCTCGATATGAGACTATAATATCTCATACGGAGATAATCCGAGGCTTTAATATCTTCATGAGATAGATTGGGGTGTTGTATGGAGAAGGAGCTATCTATTCGCGCTTTGAGAAACAGAGCCGGACTCACGCAGGAGCAGCTGGCGGCGCGGCTCGACCTGCGCTCGGCGGCGACGATATCGATGTGGGAGAGCGGCAAGCGGCGGCCGAGCAGCGGAATTTTGCCCGCGCTTGCCGAGGAACTGGGCTGTTCGATCGCGGAGCTTTTTGCCGATTGCGAGGAGGAGGGGGGATGAGCATTTGCGACGAGCGCTGCATTGGCTGCGATTTCGGCTTCATCGCCGCGAACCCGCAGCTTGAAAACTACAGTCTGCCCGCCTGCGAGTATCTTTTGCGCACGGGCGAGCGCAGACCCTGCCCCGCGGGGGAGGACTGCGTCGTGTTTACAGCCCGCTCGGAGCGCGGCGGCTGGGCGGACGGTCTGCCCTTCCTGTTCGGGAGCCGGCTGTGACGCGGCTCTCTAGCCTTCTGCGCTTCGAGCCGCCCACGGCGCTGGACGAGCCCGCGCCGCCGCAGAGCATCCCCTGCGCGCTCTGCGGCCCGGGCATCGCGCCGGACTGTGCGCCGCGGCTGTGCAGGGCTTGCCGGAGCGCGGCCCTTTGCCGAACGCGGGTATATCTGCGCAGTTTGAGCCGAGAGGAGCTCGAACACATCGATGATTTATTGGAGGGGCTGAGTCTTTTTGATCTTGCGGGCTTATCGGACTTAAAAGGAGGTGAGCGGGCTGGGCGTGAGTGAAGCAGAGCGCGGGGACAGGCTCGGGAATATTGCGCTCTGCCTTTCCTGCCCGCTGCCGGACTGCGAGAACTGTCTTGCGCCGGGCGGGGTCGGCTCGCCAAAGCGGGTTGTGCGAAATCAGAGGTCTAAATACGGAGCCTTCGCCGCAAAGCTCGTGGCGCAGGGCATCTCCGGCACGGCGGAGATCGCCGCAGCGCTTGAGGTATCCGAGCGGACTGTGCGGCGCTGGGTGAGCGCGGAATAAACGGAATACGAAAGGGACCCATGCCGAACAGCATGGGTCCCTTCCCTTTTCTAGCCTCTGTCATTTACATGGGTCTCCACCGTATAGCCGGAGGAGCCGTCATACTGCGCTTCTGCCCTGGCATAGGGTCTTGCGCGCCCGTTCACGCGGGAGACCTTGAGCCTCGGCAGGCTCGCCGCCTTGCGGCGGAGGCGGTCGCGGGCGGTGAAGCCCCTGCCGCCGCTTATGGGGTTATCCGCCTGCCCGTAGCGTCTGGGGACTGTCCGGGCGCTCTCGCCAAATTTGAGGCTTGAGCCGTCGGGTGTCGCCTGTGTCTCTGCCAGACTGCGCAGGCGGCCGCGGGCAGTGCTTAGATCCTCGTTTGCCATTCTTGCCTCCTAGCTCGGCGTTTCGGTCATTTTGCCGATGTTTTTCAGGCTGCCGGGCAGCAGGATCGGGTCGCCGTTTGCGCGTCTGCCCGCCACGACGATGTGCCCCGACTCCACAAGGCGCTCGGCCTCCTCGTAGCTCAGCCTGCCGTAGTTTTTGACGTTTATAATATTATCCGGCTCGGCCTTCCCAATCACAGCACTGCCGGAGTAGGCAGCGCTGTTGCTCTTGCCGCTCCCGCCGCTGTAGTAATTTCCCGCCTTGGTGTAGGACTCGTCCACGCGCACAGCTTCGTTATAAAGCTGCCGGGCGCGCTGAAGCTCGTTATCCGCGATCGCCTGCGCGATGGACAGCTGATAGCGGCTGTAGGCCGCGGCGCGCTCTGTCTCCAGATCGGCGAGCTTTGCGGCGCGCCCGGAATCGAGCGCGGAGAGATTGCCCTGCAGGACGTTATTCTGCGAAAGCCTTGCCTGTCCGCCCGCGCCGGTATTGAGGCCCGAGGCGGCAAAGCTCTCGTTTAATCCCGCGCGGGAGATCTCCGCATCGGAGCTCGTGGCGTTTTTCGCCGAGCGGTACAGACCGGGGATCTGCGCCGCCTGATTGTTGAAGGCGGACACCTGCTCGTCATACGCCGCCTCCAGCGCCGCCTGCTGGGCGCGGCGCTGCTGCTCGTAAATCTCGTTTATGTAGCCGGACTTGTCCTCCGCCGTGTAATAATGCGCAGGCGCGTTTGTTGCTGCCATATTCCCACCCCTTCTCTATTTTATCTCCGCGCACAGCTCGTCCATGCGCTTGTGCGCGGACTTCACCGACATTTCTGCCAGAGCCATGCGCTCGACGAGATTGTTGTGCTTCTCAACCTTTTTCTCAAGCTCGGCTAGCCTGTACACCGTCAGCTTATTCGACGCGAGCACCCCCAGCAGGGAACCTGTGAGGGTTCCCGCCAGAGACAGCAGCGCCACAATTATTTCAGGCTCCACCGTCATTCCCCTTTTCTTTTTGTGTTCCAAAATAAAATGCCACGACCATGAGCGTCACGTTATTCACGGCCTCGGCCGGGATGATACATTTAAGCGCCAGCACCATCCAGACCGCCAGCACGCATAAGGTCACAATCGTCTTTACCTTTATGAGTCTTGCGAGATTTGCACGCATGATTCTCCCTCCTCATTTTGTGGTCTCCACCACAATGGCACTATAGCCCTTCGCGATAAGCTCGGCGCGGAGCCCCTCTGCGTTTTCTCTGGCGCTAAACGCGCCCAGCTGCACGCGGTAGATCGCGGGCGGGGGCTCCGGAGCGGGCAGCGGGGGCGCGGCAGCTGCCGAAAACTCGATGCCGAGATAGTCGCAGACGCCCTGCGCCGTGGCGAGCGCCGCCGCCTGCCTCCACGCGGGGTCGAGGAGCTTTTGGCTGTCCTCGCGATTGTCGTGGAAGGCATATTCTATCAAAACCGCGGGCATATTCGTGCCTGATAAAACCGCAAACTTCGCATACTGCATCGGATTTTGAAAAAGCAGTATGCCGGATTTTTGGAAGCTGTTCAAAAGCGCCCTTGCCAGCCTGTTACGCGCGGCAGACGCACCCGTCGCATAGCTGTAAACGCACAGACCGCGGGCGCTGTTCCACGCGCCGTTCGACTTCGCCGCGTTCGAGTGCAGCGAGAGATACAGCTCGGCCGCGGCAAGGTTTGCGATCGACGCGCGTGTGGAGAGCTCCACAGTCTCGTCCGCTGTGCGGGTAATTATGACCGTCATATGCGGCGCGAGCAGTGCCCGAAGTCTCAGAGCCATGTCGAGTGTGAACTCGTGCTCCTTATACGAGCCATCCGGCGCGCCGTTCGCCTTATCTATGCCGCCGTGACCCGGGTCGATACATATTTTCATTTTTTATCCCTTTCCATGCAGAGAAACTGCGTCGGCACAATTTCTCAAATCAATATATGCGGGCACCTGCGGTTTCGCCACTGCTCAAGCCCGTTCGGGCAATTTTTCGCTAGATGCCGGTGCCGCCGCCCCTTTTCAGGAAGAATGTCCCCACATCCTCCACCTTGAACGTTGCAAGGTACAGTCCGTCGTCACCGTATTTGACCATGCTCAGCAGTCTCACGCCGCCCGTGCAATCCGCCTTGGCCTTGTAGTTTGCAGGCGGCTTGACAAGGACTTTTATGACGCTGTCTCGCAAAACGGTCATGTCCATGAAGTCAACGGGGTCAATGTATTCCAAAGCCCCGACGGTGACAATTCCCGCCTGATCGCCCTCCGTGCCCAGAAAAGCGTAAACCGTGCCTACCGCCACGGCGGTAGCGCTCGCCCTTGCAGACACCGTGACATTCTCCGCTGCCGCGCCACTGCCGTATGTAATCTGATTTATTATCAATTTTTACTCCTCCAGAATGACAATATTGACCGTCAGATCCTCTGTCGGCGCGCTCTCGCAGCTGAAGGTCAGAGCGCCCGCGGCCTGCGCTGTGCACAGCACCCACCCCGCGCTGTACGCCGCCTGCGACACCGGTTCGGGCGCGATGAGCACGGTGTTCGTGGCGCTGACCGCCGACACTGCCAGGCTCTGTGAGCCGTCCGACCAGCCGGAGGCGAGTAAAACCCCGCTCGCGCTAGAGACGCCCGCATCCCTGCCGTCCGCGCCGGTGTCGCCCTTGTCGCCTTTATCGCCCTTGTCGCCCTGCGGGCCGCGTATGAGCTTTACCTCGCCCATGTCGAGCTCAAGTCCCTGCACGGGCGCGCCTGTGCTGCTTTGAAGTTTTATCATAATGTCACCTCCGATATCGCATCGCGGACGGCGATTGTGCCCGGTCGGCGCAGGCCGAGCACCGCACCGCCGAGAAATTTGACGCGCACATCCATCTGCACTGCGGCGTTCTCCTGAAAGGAAAAGGTCTCGCCCTGTGTCAGCGGCAGATAGAAGGTCTGCGTGCCGTTGTCATAGCGGACATCCTCCGGAAACAGCTTGCGCAGCGTGCCGCCGACGCAAAACTCCACCAGCTCCACATTGTCGATGTCCAGCGCCGCGCCGCCCAGCCGTATCTGCACGGGCAGGCTGTATGCGTCGCCCTGTTTAATATTTACTGCCATGTCCTCACCTCACATATCCTGTGCCGCGGACGCGAAGATCGGCCGAGACCACCGTCGCGCTCGTGTCCGCGCTCTTGTTTTTTAAGATCAGCTTGTAGTAGGTAAACTTCTTGGCCTTGAGCTTGATTCTCACCATCTCGGGCACCTCGCCGGAGTCTGCACTGTCGAAGGCGTACTCGGCAAAGTCACTTTTCTTGTCCGTTTCCGCCGTGACGGTGAGTGCGCCGTGATCCTCGGGCTTCACGCCCAGCCAGAGCATGGCCGAGTATTTGCGCTTGAAGTCCTGACCGAAGTTCATCGCGCCGGACTCCCAGAGGGCATCGATCGCCTCGCCCTCGTCCGAGCGGTACTCATCGGAAAAGTGCCGCAGATAGCCGTCGGCTGTGCCGAAATACAGCTCGTCCTTGTAGTTTATGAGACAGAGCGCGTCAAAGCCGGTGTAGATATACCAGGCATCCGCGTCGATGCCCTGCACCAGCGCCGTGCCGTCCACGCCGATGACGTAATACTCGTGCGCGTACTTGTCGTAGAAGGTCCTGGCGGTGGCGAGATCAAAAGAGCGGATACTGCTGTCCACGCGCTGGGAAATGCGCTGGGCGTTGCGCTCGTCGGGGCTGATATTGCCCGAGGAGCCGGAGCGCCACTCGATGACGCTTCTGCCGTCGAGCGTGCGCGGGCGATTCTCCACAAGGCGCGCCTGACCGGGGGCGCAGCAGCCGACGTCGCGGTTCACAGGGGTTACGTAAAAGCCCGCAATAACCTCGCCGTCCGCGAGTGTGACAGCGCCGTAGTTGATGGAATACGCACTGTCGAGCTTGAAGGCCAGAAGCCTGCTGTAATGCCGTATGAGCGCAGTCAGAGGCGTGTTCTCGTCGCCGACCGCGGCTTCATTCAGGTCGGGGAAATAGTCCGCGCGGGGCTCGCCGTCGTAGTCCAGGCCGGAGTAGAAGCATTTATTCGAGCCGTCGCCATAGATGAACACGCGGCTGTCCTGCGAGCCGTTGTAAATCTCCGCCCAGCGCATTTTGCGCACGGATTCGCCGCTGTCCGTGGGATAAGTCCAGCCGACCTCGATGCTGTTTGTGCCCTCCGCGGGCGCAGTTGTGAAGGTCAGGCTGCCTTTTTCGATATTAGCCGTCCAGCCGCTCATCGCAGCGCCGGTGCCTGTATTTTTGACGTAGTCGACCGAGGCAATCTCCTGCTCCGGCAGGGTGAACACCCGCGCCGAGCCGTCCGGCGAAAAGCGGCAGCGCCGCGCGCCCGTGAGCTTGTTTATCCCCTCGAGCGTCGTGCCGCCGCCTGCGGGAACAACGGAGACCGACACCAGCGGGCGGTAGCCCTCGACCTTATCTAAGGTTTCGCCGTCCCAGACGAGGTACTGTGAGCCGTTTAAAACATACAGGCGCTCGGCAAAGCCGAACATGCAGACCTCCGTGGAGGTATCGAGCGCGCCGCAGTCTTTCTTGCTCCAGATGCCGTCAGCGTCGCGCTCCAGCTCCCACAAAAAGCCGTTGCAGGCCGCGCAGAGCACCTCGCGCCCGCCCACAAAGCCGCTCCAGATGCCGCGCACGGCGCGGTCGCCGCTGTTATTCTGCGCCGTCACCGCCGCGAAGGACCAGTGATAATTCGTCTGGGTCTGGCTTGATGCCTCGCAGGCGGTTTGGCAGCCCTGACAGGCGTACATGCAGGAGGTCTGACAGCCCTGACAGCTTTGGCAGGAAACCCCCTCGCAGTTTTGGCAGCTCGATTGGCAAGCCGTCTGGCAGCTCTGGCAGGACGCGCCCTCGCAGCTTTGACAGGCGGTTTCGCAGGCTGTTTGGCAAGCCGACTGGCAGGCGGTTTGACAGCTCGCCTCGCAGGTCGTGAGACAGGAATACTGCGAGTTTGTCTGGCAGTTTTCGCAGAGCCCGCCGCAGGACTGCTTCGCTTCGCAGGCCGCCGAGCCGTCACAGCCGGAGGCCATCACCGAGATCGAGGCCGGCGCGGCGGAGCTCAGATATTCCGGTATTTGAATGCTCAAGCCTTCCCCTCCCATCTTCGTTTGAACGCTTCGTTTTTCTCGCGGCCGAGCGTCTGCATGACCCGGACCGCCTCGTCGAGCACCAGCCGCCGCCACCAGCAAAAGACCTCCGGCAGCTGCTGCAATTTTCCCGTCGCGATGTAATTATTCGCCACACAGCCGCCGTCGCAGACGCGATTATAGCCGCAGTTGTCGCAGTTGTCGCCTCGCGCCCGCTCGGCTGAAAACGCCCGCATGAGCGCGCGGCGGCGCTCGTCCGAGACGCCCGAATCCAGACTGCCGATGTAGAAAATACTCTCGCCGCCCTCGTTTGAGGTCATCTCCTGACAGCCGTAAATGTTGCCGTTCGGGTGAATCGAGGCAAAGCGCGAGGCACCCAGCCCGCATTTGCCCGCGGCCTTGCACTTGGGCAGGGCGCGATCCTCAAGGGCTTCCTCGGCGCTGTTTATGGCGCGGATATCGCGCAGGGCATCCTCGAAGGTCGAAAAGCTCAGCGGGGACTCGTTTTGCCGACATTTATAGACATAATAGTCGCTGTATCGCCGCATTTCGCGCGAGAGCTTGCCGCGGGCGGCGTCAGACCAGTGCTCGAACACGTTCGGGACGACGAAAAAGTTTTTGTAGCCCTCGGACTCGCCCCACATTATATTCTCGAACAGCCGTCCGCAGGTTTGGGGGATCGCAGTCATGCGCAGGCACATGCCGGGGTATTGCGCAAGGATGCGCGGGATCATCGGCGCGAGGGTGTTAAACGACCCGCGACCGTCGTGAAAGGGACGGTTGTAGTCCTGCGTAGCCTCGGCCCCGTCGATGGAAAAGAGGAGCCCGATGTTGTGCTTTTTCATAAATTCGAGCCGCTCGTCGTCCAGGAGCGTGCAGTTTGAGGTCATAGAGAGCATGAAGGGAACTTTAACTTCCTCCCGCAGCCACAGAGTCAGCGGCTTAATGACACTGTCCCACAGGAGCAGCGGCTCGCCGCCGAAGAAGTTAATTTCCGGCGTGTGTCCGCTCAAAGCGGCGTTTTCCATGAGAAACTCCGCCGCGCGCTTAGCGGTCTCGAGCGTCATGCGGCTCGGCGACTGCTGGACAAAACAATAGCGGCAGGCGAGGTTGCAGGCGTGGGTCAAAACCAGCATTGCGGAGCTGATTTTTGGAAGTTCGCTCATCAGATCACCTCCTGGGTCTGCGATACGCCGCAGAACTTGTGCACATTTGCCTGCGCGTCCATGTAATAATATCCGACATGCGCCGCGCAGTTCAAAGCCGTGACGCTCCGAGCCTCGCCTGTGAGGGAAACTTTGCCCACGCTGTCAATTGAAATGCCCGGATACATCGTGAAACTCGCGGTGGACGCGCCGGATTCCGTGAGCAGGATCCGGGGATTGTCCTCGTCGGTCACGGCGACATACTCGCGCAGGAGCCCCGCCACATTGCGGCTGCCCGCGCGCTTTTTGAGTGCGCCGCCCGCGGTGACGGAGAAGTTTCGCATCAGCGCGGCCTCCCCCATCTTCAGGGTCGCCTCGCCCTCCGGCGCTTCGTTCACGCCGAGCCAGCGGGTGATTCTATAGATGCTCTCACTGACTGCTGTGCTGACTTTTGCCACGCTCACCACCTCCCAAACTGCTTGTATTCGAGCCCGCCGTAATAGTTTTCGATCGAGTCCACACTCGCGCCGGTTCTGAGGGAGTAGATACCCAGCAGCTGCTCGTAGCGCTGCTGATAGAAGCTTGCCGCCGTGGGGTTTTCGTCCACCAGCAGGTTCGCGGCCAGGCCATATGGCATCGCGCCGAGGGCAAAGCCCGCGCTCGCCTCGGGCACGAGCTCGTCCATCGAGCCGAGGGGCAGCCAGCTCTCACGGTCGCCGACGAGGAGCTTGAGCTCGGAGACCATGATGTTCACGATGGCGGGCGTGCGCCCTTCATACTCCTTTGTGTCGCCGGATTGCGCCGAGCCGTCGGGCGACAGCTCGTCCATCAGCGCCATGGCGGCGGCAAATATATCGCTGACAAATACCACAGAAATTCCTCCTTTTACTATCTGTTATTATTCTTATTTACAAGTGCATCTTTTCCTGCTACAATGGGCTCCGACAAGGTCCGGGCATACCTGCATGTTGCAGGAAAAACTGATGCTTCTTACATATGACAGTCTCACGATCCGCGATGCCGTCGCCTCTGACGCCGAGCTTTTGTGCAAATGGTGGAACGACGGCGCGGTCATGGCTCACGCGGGCCTTCCCCACGGCACAGCCGAGATCGGCATTAAAATTTGCGAGCCCGACTGTCAGGAAAAAGGTCACGGCAGTCTTTTTATAAAGCTCTTCGCGCAGGGCCTGTTCGACATGGGCTATGAGCGGATCATTCTTGGCACCAACCTTCAAAACACTCGCGTCTTGGGGGCAGGTCACACCCTGCCCCTTCTTTTTTCTTCCGGGGACAGGTCACAGCCTGTCCCCTTTTCTATTTGCGCTTGGAACAGGCTTTTGCCTGTTCCTTTTTTCTTTATGCGCAGGTCTTGGACGTGAGGCCGGAGGGCAGCTTTGCGCCCGTATAGGCATAGGCCTTGAGCGTCTGCCCAGCCGTAAGGTTTACGGTTCCGCCGGAGGCGATGAGGGTCTTAGTGTCGCTGTAGCGCGGGTCTGTGCCGTCGGTGCTGTAGTAGATTGTCGCGCCCGCCGCGGTCACGGTTGCGACCGTGCCGGAGACGGAGACCGTCGGCGCGGCCTGCACAGCCGCAGTCGCGGCATAGACATACACGCCGTCGCATTTTTCGCCCAGGACGTCAGCCCAGTAGCGCACGCGACCCTCGATGACGTTGCCGTCGATGCCCATGGGGTCTTTTTGTATCTTATATTTCGACAATTTCTGCACAAAGGGGCAGGCGTCCTTGTGCTGGAGGATGAAGAACACATTCTCGGGCATGTCGCCGTCGGGCACGACGCGAACGTCAAAGCCCGCGACTCGGGGCAGCTTGTTCTCGGTCAGTGCCGCAGTGCCGAGTCCCTCAAGGTAGCTCAGACCCGCGAGGTTCGGCAGCAGGGCGGCGAAGCTCTCGGATATGAACATGCTGCGCCCCTTGGAGGGGACGTGGCTGTTATTCATATAGGACGCGCCCGCCTGGATGAGGCCGAGAATGCTGTCCGCGGTCGGTGCCGCGCCGCCGACGATCTTGCCGCCCGACCTGCTCCATTTGCCGAGCACGTAGCGCTCGACCTCGGGAATTACCACGTCGCGAATCTGCACATGCAGGCGCGCGGAGGCATCCTTGATGTTGTACTGATCCTGCGCGTTGCCCTCGTCAATCGAGCCTGTAAACGAGCGGTCACGCTCAATTTTGAAGGTCTGCACGCGGTCGCCGATCTCCTTTATCGTGCCGTAGCGCGACAGGCCCGACTTGCTGTAGTCGTTCATGTCCATCTTGTCGATGGCGTAGACCGAGACCTCGTTCACGCCGGTGAACTCGACGCGCTTGTTGGTCGCGCCCTTTAAAAGACTCTCGCGGGCGAAGGAATCGTCCACGTATTTTGAAAATTTGCTTGCAAGATTGATAGCCATATTTTAATTTCCTCCATTTTCTTTAAACACTGTTCCAGCCGGAGAGAATCGGGTCGCGCGGGCGCTCCCCGCCGTCGGAGGCGAGGCTGCCCGTACTGCGCTCCTCATTTATCCGCGACCTTTTGCGACCCGCGAGCTCCGCGCGAAGGCGCGTGAGCTCCGCCGCGTTCTCCTCGGCCTGTTTTTTCGTCTCATAACTGCCGTAGGCCGCGACCAGCGACTCGCCCGCGCGCACCTTTGCCCAGACCTCATCGGGTATGGTCGCCCGATTTCTCCTGAGCTTCTCCGCCGCCTCGGGAAACGCGCTGATGAACGCGCCAGCTTCCTCGGCGCGTTTGCGTGCGGCGGGGTCTTGGGCATCTGCTCCGCTCGCGGCCTGATCGAGCCTTGTGCGGATGCGGTCGTAGTCGAGGCCCTTTTGCGCGAGGGTGATGACCTCCTCGCGGCTGACGTTTTTGACCTCGTCGAGGTGCTTGAGCGTGAAGCTCTCGCCGTCTGCCCCCTCCCCGCCCGGCTGGTCTGCCGCGGCGTCGGGGGATGTGTCCTCGTCTGTCAGGTCGAGACCGGCGAGCATCTCGTCGGGATCGACCTCCCAATTACTTGTATTTTCAGCGCCGGAGTCTGGTAGCCCGGGCGCGCTTGGGCTGGTTAGCTCTTCCATCTGCTCCTCCTTATATAAGCTCGGGCAGGTTCATGCCCATGTCAGCCTCCGCGGCTGCGGCGGCCTGATTTTTGGCCTTCAGGGCGTCTATGAGCCCCTGCTTGTCGGAGATATAACCCTCCGGTATGCGCTCAAGGTAGTCGATCATGTCGATATGCCCGGAGACGAGCAGGTTGTCCAGAGTCTGGGTCGCCGCGATCTCGCTCCAATACGACGACGCGCCCACGTCGAGCTTGAGGCTCATGGGGATATCGCGCAAACTGCCAAAATCGAAGCTCACGTTCATGCGCCCGCGCTCGTTCAGGCCGAGATAATCGCCAGCGAGCTCCACAATCGCGGGGGCGAGCTCGTCTGCTGCAGGCGGGCTGACCTCGACCCTGCGGATGCCGTAATAGCCGCCCATGAAGTCGAGATATATGCGGCCCAAGTCCTCAATGCTCTGATAGAGGTTCTGCCGCGTGAGCTCATGCGGGGTCGAGGCCGCGCGCTGCAGCGCGATGATGGCGCTCGTGTTGTCGGGTCGCGCATCGCCCAGGGCGACACTCGTCGCGCCGAGGTTTGCCTGCGTCATGTTGACCGCGAGGTCAATAAACTGCGCAATCTGCGGGCTGATCGTCGCGGGGCCGAGGAGCTTTGCCGCGCCCTCCACCCCGCCGCCGTTCACGCCGATGGCAGCGCCGACCGAGTTATCCCATTTCGGCACGCGGGTCTTGTCGTAGATGACCTTGGGATAGGCCGTGGTCATCAGCGAAATCATGCTCATGGCGAAGAGCTTGTTTATGAACACCTGATTGGGGATGAGCCCCGTGATCATCGCCTGACCGTGGTAGCTGTCCTGCACGTAGTCCCAGTTGAGCCAGGTGACGGGATAGAGCCCCAGCCCCAGATCCCAGTCCGGGCGCAGGATAAAATCGCGCGTGCACTCGCAGCCGTGGACAGTGCCGTTCTCCTTCCAGAGCCGCAGGATGACCGTCGTCTTGCCTGAGACATCCTTGTAGCTGTCGCCGCGCTGCTCGTCCGTGTCCTCGGTTATCCGCTCCCAGTCGGGACAGCCGAGCTTTTTGGCTCTCTCGCGCAGGCGGTCTGTCAGCTCGCGGCGCTTAATTAATATGTAGGGCTGGCTCTGCACGTTGCGGTCGGACTCGTTGCCAAATCCAATGCGCGTGTTCTCGATGACCTCGGTCACCACCGCGCCCTTTGCCCCGGCGCCGCAGTCCGCCTCCGCGTCCCAATAGCTATAGGTCGCGCCGTCGCCGTCCACCGCGGCATTGCGCAGAACCTCGCGCAGGCGGCCTATGAGCTTGTTGTTTTCAAAAAGGCTCGCAAACTCGTCGTTAACAACCTCCGCCGCGCGGGATAGACCCTCAAGGCCGGAGCCCGCGAGCGCGGTGGCGTTTATGCGCAGATTGTCCGAGGATATCGACGCCACGGTGAAGAGCGTGACGCGCTTCAAGATGTTAAACACCGGCGTGGGCAGACCGTTCGAGCGCACACCCTCCCACTGCTTGCCGATGAAGAAATTCTCATTGGTTTTGACCGTCTCGTCGAGCGAAATGCTCTCGTTATAGCCGAGCATGCGCTCATACTCGCGCCAGACGCTCTCTGCCGTCGGGGTTTTAATGCTCATCTGACGCCACCCCCCTCTTTTTCATGTAGTCGTAGCCCATGATGCCCGCGATCGCGTCTGTAAAGCCGCCCTCACCCTCGTCCGCCTGCTCCTCAAGCAGACTGATTCGCGCGGAAAGGCTCTGCACGAAGGCGTTTAACTCGTTCCAATCCTGTTTAAAGATGATCATCCCTTTACCTCCAGTTTTTCTTTTCCTATTGCCCGAAATTGATGTAGCCCGCGCTCAAATCCCCGCCCGTCATATAATCCTCGTAGGCTTCCAGCTCGTCTGCGTCCTCCTCCGCCGCCGTATCGCCCCCCGCCTCGGCGGACAGCACGCGGCTGATGCAGTAATAGCGCAGGGCGTCCACGCGATGCGTGAGCTCGTGCGGGGTGACCGCGCAGTCGTCGGGGTTTTTGGCGTCCGCCTGAATGTCGCGCAGGTCCTCAATCGTGCGCCCGCAGTCGGAAAACAGCAGAAGCGAGGGTTTGCCGTCCCGCCGCGGAGACAGCGCCTGCTTTAAAATCATGTGCCCCTGAACGCGGCTGTTTGACGCGCGGATGAGCGACACGCCGGAGTCCTCAAATATCTCCGCCATCGTGCGCCCCGTGTCCTTTTGCCGGCTCCACATGTCCGGCGGCGCGAAGGTCGCAAGTATCTGCTCACCGGGCAGAGTCCGCGCCAGCATGGCCTGCGCGGCCTCCCGCACGACGAGATTTGGCATTGAATATTCGCGGTACATATAGCTCCTCCCCCCCTCATCCACGGCGAACCAGCCGCAGGCGAGCATGTCCAGACCGTAGTCAAAAGCGCGGTAGCGCCGCCAGTGTGCGGGGATCAAAAACGGCTCTATCGTGTGCTTTTCCCGGGAAAATTCCGGAAAGTACGCCCCGCCGAGCGCGTCCCAGTCGCCGTAGCGATAGGCGCGGCGCAGGTTCTCCGGCATGGAGGACAGCAGGCGCAGGTAGCCCGGTGAGGACTCTAAAAGCGCGGTGTTATCCTCAACCGTCGCGGGGATGAATACGTAATCGTCCGGATTTTCGTCCTCCTCGGGGTTTTCTCGCCCTGTCACAAACTCGCGGTCTATGAACAGGCGCTTGACCCAGCGGTGGCCGACGCCGCCCGGGTTGCAGGTGAGGTACATGCGTTTCGGCATTGCGTTCACGCCGCGGAGCATGCCGCCGATGTACTGGAACGCGCGCTCTGAAAACTGCGTGGCCTCGTCGATGAAAATCCAGTCGTACTCCTGCCCCGCGTACTCGGTTTCGCTGCCCTCGCCGCTCCAGTGCCCGAAGCGGATGAGCGAGCCGTTGATGAAATCGAGCTTGTGCAGGCTGCCGTTGTAGGAGCAGAGCTCCGGCAAAATGATTCTTATCATCGGCTCGATGTGGTTTGCCTGCAGCTCGGCATAGGTTTTGCGCATGATGAGAATGCGGATGCCGGGGTTTAAATACGCCCCCAGCAGGGCCTTCGTGCGCACGGCCCAGGTTTTGCCGCCGCCCTTCGCGCCGCCGTATGCGGTGTAGAGCCTGCGGCTTTGGAAAAACAGTTTCTGCTTCGGGTTTGCCTCACCCGGGTCCCAAATCAGCTCCGAATCCACTCACACACCTCCTGTCTAGCCGCCCGCCCCCTCGCCCACGCCCTCGAGCCGGATCGTGAGCCGCCGCTCGCGGGGCTCATTGGCCGCCTTGTCCACATAGCCGCCGTTTTTCGCCTGCTTGAGCGCGTTCATGCAGCCGGTGGCGACGCGCGACTCGGTCACCATGCGATTTTCGAGCCAGTCCGTGCGCCGCAGCCGCGCAGACTCAAAGACCTGCGCCGCGCCCGCGTCCTTTCCCAGAGCGCGGTATTCCTCCGCGCCGATGCCGAGCCGCAGGAGCATGCCCGCCTCGGTCGGGAAGCGCCCGCCCTCACCACAGGCGTCGAAATATTCCCCGATGGCGATGTTAAGCTCCTCGACGCTCATAGTCACAGCCTTGTTCGGCACTGCCAAATAACCACCTCCATATGTCCTATTTTGCAATATACCCAGACCCTGGCCTTTTGTCTACTTTTCGTGTCCGCGGGCGTTTCACGCCCGCGGACACGAAAACAATGCCCCCTCGAGCTCCCCCAAACAAAAAACCACGCCTCGATGGGCGTGGTCATGGTTTTTTGCATTTATTGTTTTTTCTGCTCATACTAGATATACACATCTGGGAAAGGGCGAAATTTATGAATCTTATTAAAGTACTGGCGCTGTCCGCGTCATCGGTCGTGGTCTTATTCATTCTGACAAAGCTCATGGGAAACCGGCAAATGTCACAGCTGAGCATGTTTGACTATATCAACGGAATAACAATTGGCTCCATTGCCGCAGAGATGGCAACATCACTTGAATCGGACTATAAGGAGCCGCTGGTGGCCATGCTCGTCTATGCCGCGTTTTCAATACTGATTTCACTTGCAACGAGTAAGTCAATTAAAATCAGGCGTGTAATAACCGGAAAATCATTAATATTGCTACAGGATGGAAAGCTGTATGATAAAAATATAAAAAAGGCGAGATTGGATTTAAACGAGTTTTTAATGGAATGTAGAAATAATGGCTATTTTGACCTGGCGGAGCTGAAGGCGGCGGTTTTGGAGTCTAACGGTAAAATCAGCTTTCTTCCGCTTGTTCAGGAGCGGCCTGTCAATCCCGGTGAAATGGGTTGGGGTGTGCCGGTAAACGCTCCGGCGGTCAACGTCATCATGGACGGGAAAGTAATGCCGGGAAATCTCAAATACACGGGTAACAATAGAAATTGGCTTCATAAGCAACTCAGCGCTCAAGGCATAAGCGAAATCTCCAATGTCTTTTTGGCGACCTGTGACAATCAAAATAACCTCAGCGTGTATTGCAGAGAAAACGAAGCTGCAACACGCGACATGTTTGAGTGATAATTAAATCTGCCTGGGGGTGCTCGAGCTCCCCCAAACAAAAGACCACGCCTCGAAGGGCGCGGTCTTTGTATTGACATATTCAATAGAAATTTTTCATGTTGGACAAGCGATAATTGTTTGACAGTTAATATTAAGAAGGAATATAATATATGTACCTGAGCAGGCAGAATAAGATGGTCGTGAAAACCTTACTTTAGAGAAATTAGATTCGTTAAGGAAGGGTGAGTCCGATGCAGAATTAAGCCGCTGGTTTCTCGAAAATTATTAAATGACAGAACAGATTTGTGGTTTTTGGTAGTTTAATGAAAGGGGTGGGCAATGAAAAAAACCAAGAAGATTTTGAGCATTTCAGCCGCATGTTTAGCGCTTGTTTTATGCGTTTTCCTGCTGGACAATGTCGCGGGGATAAATCTTTTCAATTCCGACGGAATTACCGGTTTTTGGAACGATGACCCTGACGCCTCTGTCAGCGAGGCAATGACTTTTTCGCAGATGGTCGAAAGATATGCAGACAATGCCGGCATCACATACACAGATGCCCTCTCGGTCTTCCCCGATATGCCCGCAATGAAAGACGAGGGCGACCTGCGCTATCGCATTTTCACCACCAGATTAGACCCCGGCGATGATTACGAGCCGCATCTCGAATTTTTCTGCGAGACCTCGCAGGACGGCGACATGCAAAATATCGAGTCGATATTTTCTGTGCAGCTTGTGAGAGACGATGCTGCGCTTTCAAAGGAGTTTGGCGGCAATGTGAGTGTTTGGCTCAGAGAAGCCAATTCCATAGAGTACGTGGTCAACGGAGATTTTTACAGCAGGGGCGCGACGATACTTGCGTCCGGATACGGTGCGGGCGGCAAGATTGGCGAGCGGCTTTCGCTGACGTATGATGTGGATATATGGGCCGCATTAAATCATGATGAATATTTCTACGAACACGATACTGTGAAGTATGGTGCAGGATAAATCTATTAATATACTCAGCGAATACAAAGACCACGCCCTCCGGGGCGTGGTCTTTTGTATTTTAGGGAAGCCCGGTCAGGGCGTTCCCGGGGGTGCTCGAGGGGGCGTAGCCCGCCTCGAATTGGATCGAATGCCTTGTTGAGCTTGCAGGGCAAGCGAAAACAAAAAGCGCAGCGCCGTTTTTCAGTCCGCAGAGCAGGACTGAAAAATGTGGCATTATGAACATCGTCACATTCGGGGGCGTGGTTTTGTCTATTCTGCCAGCGTCAATTATGAGTAATTTCTATGATCGTGCCTGTCTGCGTCTATAACCCTCCGATTCTAAACCGCCGAGGTTTCCCGCACGAAATCCACAAAATGCTCCGCCGCGGGCGGCAGCGGGCGCTCGCGAATCGTCGCCATGTAGAATTTGCGCTCCCAGACCGGATTTGCAATCTGCAAAATGCGCAGGTCCAGCCGCAGGAGTATGTCCATATACGGCACGACGGCGATCCCGAAGCCGGATGCCACAAGCCCCGCGATCACCTGATCCTCCATGACCTCATAGGCGATGCGCGGCGCGGCGTCAATCTTCGCAAACATACCGTCAATCACAAGGCGCAGGCCGGAGTCCGGATGGAACATGACGTAGGGGTATTCGAGCGTCTCGACAAGGTCAATCGAGTGACGGTTTGACAGCGGATGCTCGCTCGGCACGATGAGCACCAGATTTTGCTCCGACACGGGCGTGAAGGAGATTCGCGCGTCGTCCGTGGGCGAAGTGAATGCAACATCATACTTATCCTTGTGCAATCCGTCCAGCAACTCGCCCGTTATGCCGGAATCGAAGGTGAAATCTACGTTTTTGCCCTGCTCGTGTTTCAAGAAATTCGCGCAGAGCCCCGGCACGAAATGCGTGCCCAGTGTGCGCAGAAAGCCGAGCCGCACAAGTCCGCCGCCGCGGGCAATCTCGTCCATGGCGCGCACGCCGTCGTCCAGAATCGCAAGCGAGCGCCGCAGGTCATCGCGAAAAATTCTGCCCGCCTCGGTCAGCGCGATTGAGCGCCCCTCGCGGCGGATAAGCTGAACCTCAAGCTCGCGCTCAAGCTGGGCAATCGCGTGGCTGAGACTCGGCTGGGTGATGCAGAGCTCACGCGCGGCTCTGGTGTAATGCAGCTCGTCCGAGAGCGTCAAAAAATATCGAAGATGGTCAAGGTTCACCGAATCGCCTCCTTTTATGTCCTTGATTATACCCCAAACTATAGTCATTTTCTATAGCCAGCCAAAATTTTATCAATTTGTCTTATCTTTAACACGGATATAGAATGCAATTGTGAAAGAAATACCAGGGAGGAAAGAAAATGGAAATCTCAGGCAAGACCAAGCTTCTGGGCCTCATCGGCTCACCGGTCGAGCATTCCGGCTCACCGGCGATGTACAACTACTGCTTTGAGCGCTACGGGCTGGACCTGCGCTACCTCGCGTTTGACATCGGGATGGAAAAGACCGCAGACGCGGTCGAGACCCTGCGCCTTTTAAACATGCCGGGCGCAAACGTGACCATGCCTCTGAAGGCTGAAGCGTCGAAATTTGTCGACAAACTCTCGCCGGCTGCGGCAATCATGGGCGTCATCAACACCATCACGAACGAGGACGGCGTGCTCACCGGACACATAACCGACGGCATCGGCTACGTCTCGCACCTCGGCGAGATCGGCGTCGGCATCAAAGGCAAGCGGCTCGTCATCCTCGGCGGCGGCGGCGCTGCGACCGCGATACTCACCCAGTGCGCGCTGGACGGCGCGGCGGAAATTTCAGTTTTCAATATTAAAGACCCCTTTTACGAGAGCATACAGGAAAACCTCAAGAGCATAGGCGCACACGTGCCCGACTGCAAAATAAGCCTGCACGATCTGGGCGACAAGGCCGCGCTGCGTGCCGCGATCGAGAAAGCGGACATCCTCACCAACGCGACCCGCGTCGGCATGGCACCGCTGGACGATAAAAGCCTCATAGACGATCTGACGATGCTGCGCGCGGGGCTCGTGGTCACCGACGTGGTGTATCAGCCGGTTGAAACCAAGCTCATGCGCGACGCGAGAGCGGCAGGCTGCACGGTCGCCCGCGGGCTGGACATGCTGATCTGGCAGGGCGCGGCGGCCTTCAAGCTTTACACGGGACTGGACATGCCGATTGACGAGGTGCGCAAGACCTGCTTCGGCGGCAATTAATAGGAGGGTTTATAAAATGACTCAAGCTAAAACAAAAAACAACATGAAGCGCTATTATCCGACAGCCTTCGCGCTGTACATGACCTATTTCGTTCTGGGCATCGCGGCCTCCATCATGGGTCACTACAAGCAGGATTTCGCCGCCATGTGGGGCGCTGCAACCATCGCCGACGGCAGCTATGACGTGTCCACTGTCGTGGCTGTGATCGCCGCTATCGGCCTCGGCCGTCTCATCGCCTTTCCCATAGCAGGGCCGCTGTCCGACCGCGTGGGACGCCGCATACCGGCTCTCATCGGCTGCGCGTTTTACGCAATTTTCCTGCTGGGCATCTGCTTTTCCCGCAGTCTCGTGCTCGGCTATGCGCTTGCCATCGTGGCGGGCATGGCAAACTCCTTCCTCGACACGAGCATAACGCCCTCCTGCATGGAGATATTCAAGGAAAAAGGCACAATAGCGAACATCTTCACCAAGCTTTCAATCTCGATTGCGCAGTTTTTGCTGCCCTTCGCCATCGGCTTTGTCGCGGCAAACAATCTGCCCTTCAACACCATCTTCGTCGGCACCGCCGCCATCATCGTCATCGACGCCATCGCCCTCATCTTCCTGCCCTTCCCCCCGTTTGCGCGTGTGGAGAAGGTCGAAGGCAAAAAGAAAGAGCGCATGAAATTCACACCCTCGGCGAGCATCCTCGTCGCGCTCGGCTTCACGACCTCGACCACCTTCAT
Source organism: uncultured Oscillospiraceae bacterium (assembly GCA_964535405.1). Lineage (GTDB taxonomy): Bacteria > Bacillota > Clostridia > Oscillospirales > Oscillospiraceae > Scatomorpha. The sequence continues at coordinate 30,553 of CAZHUG010000002.1, forward strand.
GCTCTGGCTCAACTGCAATCAGGAGCTCGGCAAGCTCTACGGCCTGGCGGACCCGAGCAAAATCCAGTCGTTCTACTCCGTCGGCATCGTTTTGGCCCTGTTCGTCTCGGCAGTCCTGCTCGGCAAGAAGGTGCGCGCGGTTAAGATCCTCGTCGTGTATCCCATAGTCGCGCTGGCGACGCTCGTGGTTGTCTATTTCGTGCAGACTCCCTGGATCTGCCTTGTCGGCGGCTTCATGATGGGCTTTTTCGCGGCGGGCGGCGTCTTGCAGCTCGTGACCGCTGTCGCAAACGAGATGTTCCCGAAAAACCGCGGCGTGATCACCTCGATCGTCATGATCTCGTCCTCAATTGCAAACTACGCGGTTCTGAACATCGCCGGCGTCCTCACCCGCATCGGCGGCACAAACGGCCCGCGCTATGTCCTGCTGTTTAACATCGCGGTCACCCTCGTCGGCATCCTGCTCGCACTCATCTTAAACGGTCGCTTCGAAAAGGACTTCGAGACCGAGACAGAGACCGTCACGGCTTAATTTAACAATTACTTAGGAGGAATTATCATGTCAAAAGCTCATCCCATCACAATAAGCTCCTGGACGCTCGGCGACGAGTGCACATTTGAAGAGCGCGTCCGCGCGGCGAAAAACGCGGGCTTTGAGGGCATCGGCCTGCGGGCCGAGACCTATGTGGACGCCTTGAACGAGGGTCTTTTCGACTCCGACATCCTCGCGATACTCCAAAAATACGACATCCGCGTCAGCGAGGTCGAGTACATCGTCCAGTGGGCCCAGGAAAATCGCTCCTACGAGCAGAAGTATAAGGAGCAGCTCTGCTTCCACATGTGCGAGCTGTTCGGCGTCGATCAGATTAACTGCGGCCTGATGGAAAACTACCCCGTCGAGCACTGCGTTACGAAGCTTCGCGAGCTCTGCCGCCGCGCGGCACCCTACACCATCGGCGTGGAGCCCATGCCCTACAGCGGCCTGCCCGATGTCAAAAAAGCCTGGGCAGTCGTCAAGGAATCCGGCTGCGAGAACGCAAAGCTCATTTTGGACTCCTGGCACTGGATCCGCGCCGGACAGCCGATTGATTTAGCCGTCATCGCAGACGTTCCGGCGGAGAAAATCGTCTCCGTGCAGATAAACGACGTTCAGGCCCGCGCCTATGCCGACAGCATCCTGCGCGACGAGTCCATGCACGACCGCGCCCTGCCCGGCGAGGGCTTTGGCGACACTATCGCCTTCGTGAAAATGCTAAAGGCCAAGGGCGTCTCCCCCGCCGTCATGGGTGTCGAGGTCATAAACGACGCCATACTCGCACTCGGCGTGGACGAGGCCGCAAGACTGAATTTCCAGAGCACGAAAAAGGTGCTTGAGGCCGCCTGGCCCGAAATATTAAACGCATAAACGCTTAAATTTTAGGAGGAAACAAAAATGGAAGCACGCATCTCCGGACATACCAGAATGTACTGCCTGATCGGCACACCGGTCGATCACTCCGGCTCACCGGCCATGTATAACTACACCTTCGACCGCCTCGGCATCGACGCGGCCTACCTCGCCTTCGACATTCCGCTGGACAAGCTCGACGAGGGCGTCGCGGCGCTGCGCACCTTCAAGGTCGGCGGCTTTAACATCACCATGCCCTGCAAAACCGCGATTACGGATTATCTCGACGAAATTTCCCCCGCCGCGAAGCTCATCGGCGCCTGCAACACCGTGAAGATTGAGGACGACGGACGCATGGTAGGCTACAACACCGACGGCATGGGCTTTGTCAGCAACCTTCGCGAGCACGGCGTCGGCGTGAAGGGCAAGAAAATTGTCGTCCTCGGCGCTGGCGGCGCGGCGACTGCCGTGACTGCCCAGTGCGCGCTCGACGGCGCGTCGGAGATCGCGATCTTCAACCGCAAGGGCTACACCTTCTATCCCAATGGCGAGCTGACGGTCAAAAAACTTGCCGAGGCCGTCCCCGCCTGCAAGGCCTCGATCACCGACCTGTTTGACACAGAGGCGCTCGAGCGCGCCGTCGCCGACTGCGATATTCTGGTCAACGCCACCCGCGTCGGCATGGAGCCCCTGCACGAGGAAACCCTCATCAACCCCAAGCTCTTCCGCCCCGGGATGGTCGTCGCGGACACGGTCTATAACCCGCGCGAGACCCGCATGATCGAGGAGGCCAAGTCAGCCGGCTGCAAGGCCATCGGCGGCATCGGAATGCTTCTGTGGCAGGGCGTGGCGGCGTTTAAAATCTACACCGGTCAGGATATGCCCGCGCAGGAAATACTCGAGAAGTTCTTCAGCTGATCCATCGTCAGAATAGAGAGGAGTTCCAAATGAAATACCCGAAATAGAGAGGAGTTCCAAATGAAATACCCGAATATGTTCTCACCCATGAATATTGGCACGGTCACAGTGCCGAACCGCTTCGTTGTGCCGCCGATGGGCAATAACTTTGCGAATACCGACGGCACTCTGTCCGAGCGCTCCCTGTCCTATTACAGCGCGCGCGCCAAGGGCGGCTTCGGCCTCATCACCATCGAGTCCACCGTCGTGTATTCCGAGGCCAAGGGCGGACCGCGCAAGCCCTGCCTGTTCACGGACGACACGGTGCCGAGCTTTCGCCGCATAGTGGACGCCTGCCATGCCTACGGCGCCAAAATGTCGATTCAGCTCCAGCACGCGGGGCCCGAGGGAAACTCGAAGCTCACGGGCTTTCCCTTAAAGGCCGCCAGCGCCATGTCCCCCGGCGTCGGGCGCGAGATTCCCGACGCCATGCCGACGGACGAGGTCTATCGCCTCATCGAATGCTATGGCGACGCCGCGGCGCGTGCTCAGCGCGCGGGCATCGACATGGTCGAGGTTCACTGTGCCCACGGCTATCTGGTCTCCACCTTCATCTCCGCGCGCAGCAACAAGCGCACGGACGAGTTCGGCGGCTGTTTTGAAAACCGCATGCGCCTGCCGAGGCTCATAATCGAGAATATCCGCCGCAAAACCGGTGGCAATCTGCCCATCCTCTGCCGCATAAACGGCAGGGACGAGGGCGAGGGCGGCGTCACGGTTCAGGACGCGGCGGCGATCGCCTCCTACCTCGAAACCGAGTGCGGCGTGGACGCGATCCACGTCACCCGCTCGATTCATTTGCATGACGAGTTCATGTGGGCGCCGAACAACACCCACGCGGGCTTCAACGCCGATATCGTGACCGAGATTAAGCGCGCGGTCAGCGTGCCTGTCATCATCGTCGGCAGGTTCACAGAGCCGCAGTATGCCGAGCTTCTTGTGAAGCAGGGTCGCGCCGACTTCGTGGCCTTCGGCCGCCAGAGCATCGCGGATCCCGAGCTTCCTGTCAAGGCGCGCACCGGGAAGCTTGAGACCCTCTCCCCCTGCATCGCCTGCCTTCTGGGCTGTGTGCCGAACATGCTCAAGGGTCAGCCCATCACCTGCGCCATGAACCCCGCCGTGGGTCGCGAGTGCGAGGCAAAACCCGCGGAGGTCAAGAAGAACGTCGTCGTCATCGGCGGCGGCCCGGGCGGCATGTACGCCGCCTGGATGAGCGCAAAGCGCGGGCACGCGGTCACCCTCATCGAGCAGGGTGCCGAGCTCGGCGGGCATTTTCTCGTCGCTTCCTATCCCCCCGCGAAGGGCGAAATTTCCCCCGCCATCCGCAGTCTCATCGTCCGTTGCCAGACCGTCGGCGTGGACATAAAGCTCAACACCACTGCAACAAAGGAGCTGATATCGGCGCTCAAGCCCGATGTCGCGATTGTCGCCACAGGCTCTGTGCCGCTGGTGCTGCCGATTCCGGGGCTTGCCGAGAGCGGCTATATAAATGCCGAGGACATGCTCACCGGCAAGGTCAATTGCGGCAAACGCGTTCTGGTCGTCGGCGGCGGCATGGTCGGCTGCGAGGCGGCGGAGCATCTGGCGGAGCGCGGACATGTCTGCGATATTGTCGAGATGAAGTCTGTCGTGGGCGAGGATATCATGCCCGAGCCGAGAAAATACATCATGGCGAGTCTCGAGGAGCACCGCGTCGGCCTGTATCCCGATTGCAGGGTCAGCAGTTTCCATACCGACGGCGTGTCCTATACCGGTACCGTTTCCGGTGAGGCTGGCGAGCTGCGCGGCTACGACAATGTCGTGCTGGCGATGGGCTACCGCGCGAATGATACGCTGAGCCGCTCGCTTGAGGGCGCGGTTGCGGAGGTTTTCGTGATCGGCGAGGCCGCCCAGGCCCCCGGCAACTCCATGATCGCACTGGGCGACGCGTTTAGGGTCGCGAGTAGGATATAAGCTAATAATGCCACATTTTTCAGACGGCAAAGCCGCTCTGAAAAACGGCGCTGCGCTTTTTGTTTTCGCTTGCGGAGCCAGCTCAACAAGGCATTTGATCTAATTCGAGGTGGGCGTTGCCCCCTCGAGCTCCCCCGGCTCGCCCTGACCGGGCTTCGCGGAAGCCTTCCTTTTCATAAGCAAAAGCCGCCCATCTGGGCGGCTTTCTTATTATTTCGCGACGTTAATGACCTTCAGTCCTCTTTCTCTTGCGGAGCGTACGGCTTGCCATGTTGCACCTTCTTCCCGCAGCAAGGCACATATGCAATAGGCCGACCGCTCGAGCATGTAATCGTCGCCCTCCTCCGAAATGTAAATAATCTCGTCCGCCTCCAGCAACAGCTTGCGATACAATGCCCTTTGCCTTTCATTCCACAGCTCGTCCTGGTTCTTGCAGGGCAGAGCGAAGATCAAGCGGACATTCTTCCCCATTTCCTTCTTAGCGATTATCAAAGAGGCGGCTATTTGGTCAAAGCCCAATGCGCCGCCGGATATAAAACGCGTCACGCCATTTGCGATAAGGTTTTCAATTTCATGGTCAAGCTTGAGAATAATTTCCCCGACCCTCTTCGCCGGTTTGTTTGCATGCCCTATAAAACAGCAAGTGTCATTCATCATTTTCCAGTCCCTCCTATATGAACGGTGTGGCGTTCTTATATCTGGCCATTATAACGTTCATAATAGAATAAATCAAGTATTCATTCTGGAGGGACGGTTTATGATAGTTTTTGACAGACTGTGGCAGACGATGAAGGAAAAAGACGTCTCGACCTACACGCTGCGTGAAAAGCATGATTTCCACACCGACACGATCCGGAGCCTGCGGCATAATCAGAATGTTACGACAAATACGCTCGGCAAGCTGTGCGAGATTCTCGATTGCCGCCTGGAGGATATCGCGGAATACAAGCCGGACTGAGCGGGGCATTAGCAGGGGGTGTGAATATGAAGCCACTTAAAGTAAAAGTCAGCATAACGCTGGACAGCGATCTCGTGGAAAAAGCAAAGGAGCTTGCGGAAGAAGACGACCGGTCTTTTTCTCAATTTATCAATATTCTGCTTAGAAATCACATCGAAAAGCTTGAAGGCAGCTCTAAGTAAGCGCTGTATTGGCAAAGAAAGCCGCCCGAGAGGGCGTGGTCTTTCCTATCGCTCTAAGCCCGCGAAAAAATCCTGTATCGGCGTCTGGTACAAATCGGCCAGGGCGAGCAGAACGCTCACGCGGATGCTGTATTGCCCCAGCTCCATTTGTGATATGATTTTCTGGTGAATGTCCAGTCCCTGTACTTGCAGCTTTGCGGCGACACTTTCTTGCGACAATCCGGCTGCGACCCTGTATTTTCTTAAGTTATGTCCAATGGGGACATCTTGTTTTAATTTGTTTTCCATAACGACACCTCAAGGCATTTGATCTAATTCGAGGCGGGCTACGCCCCCTCGAGCTCCCCCATAAGCTTCCATTTCAACCTCGGAGCACACACGCTCCCATTATAACATCGGATCTCCTACGCTCCAAGTGAAATATCTCAAAAGCTGAGCCAGCAAAGCCCGCCCGGCATAATTCAAAACGCAGTTTTGAATTTACGCGCCCTCCCGGGCGCGGCTCGCCCTGACCGGGCTTGGCCCCCCTTCCTTAAGATTAAAACTCCCCTGCGCGTGGCAAGCTATTGCGGAGGTGATTTTTAATGGCAAAGCAAGGCATGGCACGACCGGACTGGACGAAAAAGCCGAAAAATACCGCCCCGCCCGTGCCCGAGATTCAGGGCAAGGCGAAAAGCGGCAAGTCTAAGGCCCGCCCGATCATCGCGGGCAGCGGGCCGGTCGACGTGAAGGTGTATCACGAGCTCAAGGGCGACGGCACGGTCGGCGACGCAAATCCATAAGGCAAAAAGCCACGCCCGGGAGGGCGTGGCTTTCTTATTACATTCCCTTCCTCTAGCACCAGAGGAATTTGCCCAGCGGCAGGAACACGAGCAGAGTGAACGCGAGTATTGCCAGCGCCACATAGATGCCGATTTTTGCGCCCACGCCCTTGTCGAGCTCGTCTGTGAACACCAGTGGCGCGGTGACGGTCGCGGCGGGGGTTATAAAGGCGCAGTTGCTGATAAGCCCCGCGACGCCCGCGATGAAAAACGGCTCATAGGGCGAGGTGCCCGCCTCATATGCCGCGACGACGACGGGGAACATGGCCGTCATAATGATCGTCAGCGCGACCGCGTTTGACATGACGTTCGTGAGCGCCAGCACCATGATCATGATGAGACAGATCACAAGATATGTCGGCAGCCCCTCGAACACCGGCGCGAGTATGGTGGAAATCGTGCTGCTGATGCCGAAATCGGCAGAGCCGATGCCGGAGGAAAACGACAGAATCGTGATCAGAAACAGCAGCGGCGCCCATTGGATTTTCTTTATATCCTGCCCGAGATTGCACATGGGCCTGCCGTCCACACGCAGCACACAGCACAGCGCCACCACCGCCCAGGTGCAGGAGACGTAGCTCTGGCTCTTGAAATACGCCGACAGCCCCGGCAAGAAGGTGAACAGGGGCGCGATCCACGAAAACAGCACGAATACATATAGAATCATGATCGTTTTCGCCCTGCGATTCAGGGGATTTGCCTTCATATCCTCGCGAATCACCTGCGTGTCGTAGGAGGAGAACTTGCTCATGTCCGGACGGTAAATAAAGCAGACCACAAGCCAGCTTATCGCGACGAAGGCGAGGCTGAAGGGCACGCTCATGGTGAAAAACCTGCCGTAATCCATCTCGTAACCCACGCCGGAGACTATGCCGATTATGACCGAGGCCAAAGACTTGCCGAAGGGCACCGTGAGCTGTCCAAGGCTCGCCGCCCAGAACGAGAGCATGAACATCGCGTTATAAAACGGCTCGCCTTTTTTAATGTCCATGATACTGCTGCACACTTTTATGAGTGCGATGAAGATGATGAGGCAGGCGACGTTCGAGACAAAACAGCCGACGATAAAGGTGCCGAAGGCCAGCATGAGGAGAAAGACCTTGGGTCTGTTCTCCACGATTTTCCGCGTGACAAACCACTTGGCGATGTACTCGACCGCGCCGGTGTCCACGAGAATCCCCGTGAGCACGTAACAGCCGACGGCGTAGGCGAACACCCACTGCCCCCAGGCGGCGGCGTAGAGGCTCGTCGCGGGATAGACGCCCAGCAGCGCCAGCGCCGCGATGGCCAGCACGCTCGGCCAGTCGGTGCTGCAGGTCAGCCAGAGATAGATGGTCGGCACGAACACGGCAAGATAGGTGATCCCCCGCGGGCTCAAATCATAGCAAACCGGAATGCAAAGCTTTATGAGCAGGCCGATCGCGATCGAGACCGCAAGGTGCACAGCCGGCATGTTTGTGACTTTTGTTTTAATCATCTTCGCATCCTCAGGCCAGGCCGAGCAGTTTAAACACCGGTATAGTGCAAATCATCGCCACGAAAGTGATCGCAAGATAGTACCATGAGGTCTTGCAGAAATCCGATTGCGAGACGTATTCGTCGCCCGCCGCGGCATGCGCCGCCATGATAAAACCGTTCTGATATGGGAACAGCCAGTAGTTTCCGATCATGTACAGCGGCCAGATCATGACGATCAGCGCCATGCCGTTTTCCGCCAGCAGGGGTGAGAATATCGCCATGAGAATCGCGAGGCAGGCCAGCTGTGACGCGACCACAAAGCGGAGCAAAATCTCGATTATCATGATGCAGGGCACGAAAATCCACACGCTTTTTACCAGCGGCGCGGCGATGGGGCCTATGATGGTCTTTATGACCTCCGCCCAGCCGAGGCTTGTGAGAAAGCCCGGGATTGAGAACAGCATGACCATGAAAAAGATGAGTCCCCACATGGTTTTCGAGGCAAAATCCTTGTTGTTCATCAGCCCGCCGAAGCAGAGCAGGACAACCGAGCTGAGCGCGATAACCGCGGAGTCCATGCCCGTCCACTGCGCGGCGATCCACATGCCGAGGGTGTAGATCAAAACCACGAGCGCATATTTTTCCTTGCCCGTCCAGGGGCCGAGCGCCTCGTACTGCGCCTTGAAATAGCCGTCGGGGAGCTCCTGCACCTCGCCTTTTTTCGGCTTGCAGATAATGGTGGAAAATACCCAGGTGCCGATCACGAGAATTATGAGCCAGGGCCAGGTCATGGAGAGCCAGCCGAGCCAGGTGCGGATGCCGTCGGACGCGGCGTCGGAGGCATAACCCGCCAGCATGGGGCTGTTGCTCGTGCCGGACATGAAGCAGTAGCCGGTGATGTAGGTGGTCATGAATGTCGCGAACAGCACGCCGAGCGCGGGCTTGCTCCGCTTGGGAATGCCGGAAAGCTCCGTTACCGTGGTCGCGACCGGCGTCATGAGCTGCGCCTTCGCAACGGTGGAGGATATGAGCGGGCTCATGACCAAACCGCCAGCCATCAGGCCCGCGATCCTGCCGTTGTATGAGTTCGGCACGATGGTCATCATCTTGAGCGAAATGCGCCGCATCAGCCCGCTGTTATTCACGCCCGCCGAGATGACGAGCACGGCAAAGGCGATGCCGATGGAGGGCGAGGAGAGGTATTTAAACGCCTCCCCGTATGTGCAGACGCCGAACAGACAGCAGGCGATCATGGCAAACATTCCGCCCGCCAGCTCGTCCACCGCCTTTGTGCAGAGCATCAGGATCGTCGCGATGAAAATGCCCATGTACACCATGCCGACCCGCTCGATGCCCGACGGCGGCGGCAGAACCGCGATGATAATGCCGACGGCAAGGGCAATCAGGAGTCTAATAACCTTGTCCCTCTGCGTGAGGACCTTAGCTTGTTTTCCCATATCTTCTTCCTTTCTCCGCTTCTCTTTTTTTTACATCTTACTTCTCTTTTAACAAAAATGCTCTATATCTCCGGCTCAAAGGCGAAGCTTGCGAAATACGCGCTCCAGATCGCGTCGCCTATGCGCCCGCCCTGTTTCACATCCCCGATGGGAACAACATTCTTAAACTCCGCCTCAAATGCCTCGATCGCGGCACGATCCGGCCTGACGCCGAGGGAGAGGACGACGCTCTGCGCCGCAAGCCGCAGCTCGCAGTCGTCCGCCAGCCTGCGCAGGAGGACGGAATCCTCGCAAATTTCCGTGAGCATGTGCCCGGGCAGCAGCCTGACCCCGTGGGGCGTGAGCCTTCCCAGCTCGTCTTTTAGCACCGGCGCGAAGATGCCCGGGCCGATCTGCGCCTGCATCTCGACAATCGTGATGTCCGCCGCCGCGTCGTATTGATAGAGCTTTTCCGCGGCCTCCAGCCCCGTCTGCCCGCTGCCGATGATGACGATCTTGCCCGCGGGAAATGCCGTGCCGTCCACAACGTCCGCGGCAAGGCACACATTGCCGCCCCGCGCGCCGGGTATCGGCGGTATGATCGGCCTTGCGCCGGCGGCGAGGAAAACTGCCGCGGGATTATAGCGCCGCACAAGCTCCGGCGTTGCGCTGGTGTTGAAGATAATCTTCACGCCCGCGCGGAGCATCTCGTTTTCCAAACCCTCGAGCATCGCGGTAATTTTGTCCTTGTAGTCCGCGAGCTTCGTCGTTATGTACGCCCCGCCGCCGAGGTGATCGTCCTTTTCGAACAGTGTGACCTTGAAGCCGCGCTTTGCCAGAATGAGCGCGGCCTGCATGCCCGCGGGCCCGCCGCCGACGACCACGATCGGGCGGTTTTTGCCGTCCATCGGCATTCTGTCGCGGTTGAAAACCGCTTCATAGCCCAGCTCGGGATTGACCGTGCAGCGCGTGAGCCGCCTGGTTGACATGTCCTCCTCCAGACAGCGCAGGCAGGAAATACAGCGGCGAATCTCGTCGCTCCGCCCCTCTTTCGCCTTGCGCGTCCACTCGGGATCCGCCAGCTGGGCGCGCGCAGTGGCGACGAAGTCGCAGCAGTCCTCCTCGAGCAATTGCTCCGCGAAATCCGGCTCCTTTACCGTGTTCACGGCGATGACGGGTATGCTCACCGCCTTTTTAACGGCCCTGGACACATCCCTGTGCCAGCCCTGACTCTTGCTCACGACATCCGTGCTGAAGGAGATGGAGACGTTCAGCGCGTCCGCCCCCGCGGCCTCATAGAGCTTCGCAAATTGCAGCGCATCCTCCAGCGTGATATCACCCGGGAAATCGTCGTCATAGGTCTGACCGGAGATGCGGATGCTCACGGGAAAGTCCCTGCCGCAGGCTTTTTTGATGCCCTTTATGATGTTCACGGCGAAGCGCGCGCGGTTCTCGTAGGAGCCGCCGTACTCATCCTCGCGCAGGTTAAAATGCCCGCTCATGAACTGATGGATGAGGTACCTGTGCGCCCCGTGCAGCTCCACCCCGTCCACCCCCGCAAGCTGACAGCGCAGGGCGGCGGCGATAAAATCCTGTTCGAGGGCCTTAATCTGCTCTATCGTGAAGGCCCGCGGCGCGACCGCCGCATTTTTGCCCTTCACAGCCGAGCAGGAGTAGGTGACCCCGCCGTTCAGCTCGGCTCTGGCGGAGCCGCCGCTGTGCTGCAGCTGGGCGAAAAGCTTGCAGCCGTAGACATGCACGCGGGCGGCAAGCTCCATGAGTCCGGGGATGATTTCATCGCGCGAGGCATCCATCTGCCTGCGCGCCAGCGTGCCGTGCTCGGCGTTCACCCTGCAGCATTCGCTGATTATAAGCCCCACGCCGCCCTTTGCCCGCGCCTCGTAAAAGGCCATCAGCCGCTCGCCCGGCTCACCGTTGAGTTCCGAGTAATTTGGCGTCATCGGCGGCATGACCACGCGGTTTCTTATGCGGCAGGCACCGATGCGCCCGGGTGTAAACAGTCTCTTGTATTCTTCCATAGCTTCTCCTTAGCTTCTCCTTATATATAATGTAGAATGACCTACAGCGCCTTGCACAGGGAGCCGCCGTTGACGCCGATCACCTGCCCGCTTATGTAGCTTGCGCCCTCGGAGCACAAAAACGCGGCGCAGAGCCCGATCTCCCTCGGCGTGCCGATCCTGCCCACGGGACAGCCGCGGCCGAGACGCTCAAGCGCCTCCTGCGGGTATTTTTCCAGTATGGGCGAATTTATGACCCCGCAGGCGATGGTGTTCACGTTCACGCCCAGCGGCGTGAAATCGCGGCACATATAGGCTGTGAGCGTGACGAGCCCGGCCTTGCCCGCGCCGTAGTCAACCCCTGTGCCCCCGCCGCCCGTCTGTCCGGCTGCAGAGCCGATGTTCACAATCCTGCCGCCACTCTCCCGCAGGAGTGGGAAGAACTTTTGCGACATGTAAAACGGAGCTGTGAGCAGGCATTTTATCGTGCTGTCCCAGCACTCGGGCGGCGTGTCCAGAACGTCCTTGCAGCCCGGCGTGCCGTGCCCCGCGTTGTTTATGAGAAAATCCAGCCTGCCGTATTTCTCCGACACGATGTGAAACAGCCTGTCTATATCCTCTGTTTTTTCCACGTCGGTCTGGATAAATATGCAGTCGACACCCTTTGCACGCAGAGACTCGACAACCGCGTCCGCGTTATTTCTGCTGTTTCGAGCGGCGATGATGATTGCCGCGCCCATATCCGCCAGCACCCGCGCGATGCCCTCGCCGATGCCCTGATTGCCGCCGGTGACAAGGGCGATTTTACCTGAAAAGTCATACATTGCTTGCACCCCCAATTTCACTAAATTTCATTATCTGAACCACGCCCCGCCGTTTATATCGACGCACTGCCCCGTGATGAAGGCGCTGCTCTCACTGCAAAGAAAACGCACGAGCCCCGCAACCTCCCAGGATTCGCCGATCCGCCCGAGCGGGATGGCGGCCCTTGCGCCCTCAAGCGCCGTCTTTGAAACGCCCGGCGCGCGGAGAATTTCGGTGTTGATCACCCCGGGCGCGACGCAGTTGACGTTTATCCCCGAGGGGCTCAGGTCGCGCGCGAAGGTGCGCGTCATGTTCACCACGCCGGCCTTTGCGCTGGCGTAGGCCGGACTTCCGAGCGCGCCGACCTTAAATGCCGCGGCGGAAGCGATATTCACGATCTTGCCGGACTTTCCGGCTCTCATGAGCCTGCCCGCGGCCTGCGAGCAATAGAAAACGCTGTACAGGTCGTTTTGAAGGATGTAGTTCCACAGCTCAATGGGCACCTTTGCGGCGTTTCGCTCGTTCCCGCTGCCCTCTCCGGCGTTGTTGACGAGATAGTCCACCCCGCCGTATTCTTCCGCCACAAGCTTGAACAGCGCCTCGACCTGCTTGTGGTCGGACACGTCAGTCTGCACATATTTCGCCTTGTAGCCCGCCTCGACTAGCTCCGTCTCCACCGGCAGACCGGTTTCCGGGACTCTCGAAACAAGGATTGTAGTCGCGCCCTGCTCGCAGAACATTCGGGCAATCGCCTTGCCGATGCCGCGGCTCGTGCCGGTGACGACGGCAATCTTACCTGCAAATTCCATAAAATCTTCCTCTCTTCCAAAATTTCACGCGGCTGTGCGATGGTTTTTCCACAGCTCAACTTGAGTTTACAGGGATTGATACTTTTTGAACATTGTCGGACAGACAGATAATTGTCACATCATTAACAATGACATTATGATTCACAAAATTGACATTTCCGGCGCAAAGTTCAGCTTTTATGAATTTTTTGCCAGAAGATTAGGCTCATACTTTGTCTTTACTCGGGGCGGAAAGAATGTTATTATTATTTCAATCTCAACTTCTGCCGTCAAACAATTCATTAGGAGTGATATGATGTCTACAATTTCAAAACTGTCGCCAACGCAGAGGATCCTTTGTTTTGCTCTCGATGATCTGGTCAAGGACTGCTCTATTGACGATGTTCTGACCAAGGATATCTATGAAAGTGCGGGCTTGAGCGCGAACACCTTTTACTATCACTTCAAGGACAAATATGACTGCGCCTCCCTGCTCGTGAAGATCTATGAGTGCAGGCTGCACAAGCGCTATAGCGGCAGTGTGCAGAGTTTTTATGAGTATATCGCCAGCGGCGATTTTATTGTCAGCAACCTGACTGACAGCGAGCTGCCGTCTGAAGCGTATGAGGGGCTCAGCCGGCTTTTGCTCTGTCTGAACAAGGAGTTTGACAAGATTTCATACTCCGTTCCGTTCTGGCGGAAAAATGCGCATATATGGAAGAATATTCTCTCGTCCGAGGCTCAGAACAATCCGATGCTGGAGCATCAGGCGGCCTGGCTGTCGCTGTACAAGCTTGTGTTTTGCGACGCGAACTGGCTGAGCGGCATGGAGGTCAACTATCTTGCCGAGATGCTTTTGCAGAACCATCAGATTTTCTGGAAGACCTGCATATTGACTGACAACTTCAGCGCCGCGGACATTGAGGCCGCCGCCTTCATCTGCAACCGGATCTCCTTCGGGATATATGACATTGCCATCTCCGAGGGCAAGGCGAAAAAGGCCCAATAACGCTTCCCATCGCGAAAGGGGAAAAAGGCAGTAAAAACAAGCGGGAGGTACTGATATATCAGTACCTCCCGCTTGTTTTTGCTTTATCGGGGTGCTTTTGCCCCTAGCTCACGGTCACGATCTCGGACTGGGCAATCGCCTCGTCACTCAGCTCCTGCCCGATACCGGGAACCTCCGGCACGATGAGCCTGCCCGCCTCCGGCTGATAGTCAAACTTGCCTATGCGGCGAAATGCCTCCAGCGAGTTCCAGCTCAGATTTTCGTGGATGACAAAATTGGGGATGGCGGTCTCCGCGTGCAGCGTCGCCGCGCAGAGTATGGGGCCGGACATATTGTGTATCTGCACGCCGACGTCGTGAATGTTCGCAAAATCGCTGAGCTTTTTGAGCTCCGTGAAGCCGCCGATGATGCCCAGATCCGGCTGTGCGACGTCAATGGCCCGCTTCTCGATCAGACTCTGAAAGCCCCAGGCCGAGCCGATGCGCTCGCCCGTGGCGACAGGCGTTCTCACGTTTTTCTTAAACTCATAAGTAAAGCGGGGATTCAATGAGCTGCCCGGCTCCTCATAATACAGACAGCCGTATTGATCCAGCTCACGGCCGACCTGTATCGACGTGTTCACGTCCATGAGCCCGTGAAACTCGATGATAATGTCCACATCGTTGCCGACAGCCTGCCGGATAGCGCCCACCCTGTTGGACACCACCTGAAGCTGGCGGCCCTTGATGAGCTTTTTCCACTCCCAGTCGGAGGCCCGCTCCGGAGGCTGACCAACCTTGTTGGAGCTTGCGGGCTTTCCCTCGTCGTCTGTCCAAAAGGGGTCTACCTTGATGCAGTCATAGCCCTCGCGCACGGCGTTCATGGCCTGATGAGCATATTCCTCGGGCGTGACGGGGATTTTTCGATCCGCGCCCCAGCCCAACTGGATCTGGCTGGCGTAGGTGCGGAGCTTGTCATTGGTCTTACCGCCCAGAAGCTTGTAAACCGGCAGACCGCAGACCTTTCCCTTGATATCCCAGCAGGCTATGTCGATGGCGCTGATAGCGGCAAAGACGATTGAGCCGCCCGCGTAGCTCCAGTATGCGTCGTGATAGAGCTTGCTCCAAATTTTCTCTGTGTCCATCGGGTCCATGCCGATTATCATGGGCGCAATTTCCTGTATGAATACCGGCGTCGCGTCGCGGCCCGATTTAATGGGAATCCCCGCCTCGCCCCAGCCGCTAATGCCCGCGTCGGTGTTAATTCTCACGCAGCTGGGATACCAGTTGCGCTGAGGGGTTTCCTTGAGCCTGACTTTAAATATCTCTACACTTGTTATTTTCATAAGTCTTTCCTTTCAGTTCGGTTTACCTCGGGGTCTAAACTTTGGCATCCTTGTGGAGCTGTACTATTTCAATTTCATAGCCCTCCGGGTCACTTGCGAAAAATCCGAGCTGATAGCCGGAGTCTATAATCGCCCCGTCAACACAGCCGAGGGCGGAAAGTCTGTCATAGACGGCCTGAATATCGTCTGTTTTAAACGCGATGTGACCGAAGTCCGCGCAATCCGGCTCATAGTCCGGAATGCTCAGCAGCTGCAGCATCACGTCGGATTCGTTTGTGGCGAGAAAGACAGAGAGCGCCCCGTTTTTGTGCTTTCTAATGGTCGCGATGTGCATGTTGAAGGCCTTGCTGTAGAACCCAATTTCCTCGGACAGCCTGCCCACCTTGATACAGGTATGATCGAATATCATGTTTACTTTTCCTTCTTTTGCCTTAGTAAGAAAATATTTTTGCTACAGGAGCAGGGGCATAAGGGTGAAATACGCGATGCCGCCTGTTAGAATGACCAGAACCGACAGAACCATGCTGTATTTGGCCACCCCGCCGGTGCTGATCCACTCTTTTTTGCTGTGGAGCAGCGCAGCCTGCGGATTTGCGGACGGCAGGGCTATCGACGAATTGGACGCAATGCTCACGATGCAGGCAAGCACATTGAGTGAAATGCCGACTGTGGGCGCGTAAATTGACGCTATATTGAACAGCATCAGGCAAACAGAAACGTTCCCCATAAAGGTCGTGGCTATAACCGTCACAATCATAATAATCATGAGAAACAGAAAGCCGTTCGACCCGAACACATTGGCCAGCAGGCCTTGTATTGTGGCGCTGATGCCCAGGTTCCCGTCATTGAGGATTTCCGCCAGCGGCATATTGAACACTATCAGGAATATTATCTGCCAGGGGACGGCCTTCGCGCCCTTGACTATATCCACAAGCGCTTCATTTTTGTCCGTTCTTCTGGCGAAGGCCATCAGCACGATGAATACAAGGAATATTCCCGAGGTGCTGATAGAGCTCAGGAATTTGCCCACGACGGTTCTGCCGGCAAGAAAGCTCTCGGCCACCAGCAAAACAAACAGGGCATATGTCATGCCGAGAATCGCCTTTTGATAGCCTGACAGTTCCGTTTTCTCTTCAAATCCTCCGCCGTCATTGACCTTACTGACGTCGGGACGAAATACCCGCTTGCACAGCAGCAGATATATTGCCAGCGCGCCAGCGCCGATAAACACCGAGCAGAGAAAATACGGCACGAGCGGCACATTCCCGCCCGCCGCGCGGATATAGCCGACAAGGATTGCGTCCGGAGTCCTGAAGGTCCATATCGAGCCGCCCATGAAGCTTGCGAAGGTGATCCCGACCATCATGAGCAGGGGGTATTTGTCACCCTTTTTGTAGCCGAGCCTCTTCGCGTAATTGCAAAAGACCTCCAGCCCGACCATCAGTGCCGCCATTTGGCTTATGAGCGCCGCGACAAAATAGACCGCCGCTATGAACAGTGTCGACATCACCCAGGGGCGACCGCGGGCGATCTTTCGCGTGACTATGGCCTTGATCAAATAGTCGGATACTCCGGAGTCGGACACAAAAAAGGTGTATATACATGTAAGCAGAACGAATATAACCGTGGTGTTTCCGAAGCCCCGCGACAGGTATTCCGGCAGGGAGATATAACCCGTCATGGATATGAGTATCATTGCCAAAAAGCTGGGCCAGGCGAGGTCTACCAGGGCCCATAAAACGATAGTCCCCAGATATATCCCGAGTATTGTCATGCCCGTGTCGGTAATTTCACCGAGATTTGGCATGAGGCATACGAACAGAATGACAAAAAGGCCGGACAGGCACTTGAGATAATAGAGCTTGTTTCGTCTCGTCAACGCATTTTCAGACATATATATTATCCTCCCGTTTTAATCTAACCGGGCTTAGCTCTGCCCCCTTCCGCTTCAACCAAAAATCCAGCCGCCGAACACGAGCCATATGATGATGGCGGAGAGGAATGTCAGCACCAGCGCCACTCCGGCGTAGAGATATATCTGCTTGGGCGTGACCCAGTCGCTCTGGCCGTGAAGCATCGCGGCAACAGGGTTCGACGACGGCAAAAGACAGATCGTCTGCGCCAGCATGACAGTCAGAAGCCCAAGCATTGCGAGGTTTATGCCCATAAGCTCGGCCACGGTGAAGGTCATCGTCCAGGAGATTACCGCCGCGGGCGTGTTTCCGATAAACGCGGTTATAATCAGTGAGATGACAGTAAACACGATGATGAATATCAGTGTTCCGCCGCTGCCTCCGAAAAGGGGACCCAGAACACTTGTGATCGTCGCTGAGATCCCAAGCTCGGCATTTGTAAGCAGTCCGGCGATGGGCAGGTTTAGCACTAGCAGGTAAAAAACCGGCCAGGCGACCCCGTTTTTGGTTCCGCTGGCGATGTCCGCAAAGGCGCGGCCGGTCTCCTTTTGCCGTATAATCGCCATGGGAATAATCAGCATCAGGATGAGTCCCGAGTTTCCAAGTCCGGAGAGGAAGGCGCCGATTGACGTGCTTGCGGGGATGAGACTCTGGAGCATGAACATGACGATCAAAAGCGCAAGACAGAACAAAAGCTGCTTCTGATATTTTGTCAGCTTAGGAGCCTCTTGGAATTCATATTCCTGCCTGGACTTGGACACATCTATCTTGAAGATGAACTTGCCGACAAGGATATAAAGAGCAAGCATTATCCATGTAAAGCAGAAGGCTGCGACCGCAAAACTTATGAAGTTCACGGAATATCCTGCCTCGGCAACGTATCCGATAATTATATTACCCGGACTGCGGAATGTCCACATGGACGTTCCCCCGAGACCTGCCAGTGCCATGCCGACCATCACAAACACCGGATAGGCCTCGCCTTTTTTATAGCCGACATTTCTGGCGTATTGTGTGAACAGGGCCCAGGCGATGACAATGCCGCCCGTGACGCTCACGAGTGAGCCGACGGCATAGGCGGACAGGAAGAATACGACCGCGATCACCCAGGGACGCCCGCGGGTAAACTTCTGCCTCACAATCGTGGTGGCGATATAGGTTGTGACACCGGAGGCGTTTATGAACTCCGCGAATATGAAGCAGAGCCACACGAAAATGAGGGATGAATTGCCCCAGCCGCTGCTGAGATAGGCGCCGATTGTAGTATGTCCAGACAGGCCGATGAGCACGCAGGCGAGCAGGCTCGGCCAGATGAGGTCGGTCGTTATCCACAGGAAGATCGTTCCGATGTAGATTCCGAATATTTTCGTTCCTACCTCACTCATCATCCCGATTGGCGGAATTATGTGGAAAATAAGTATTGTGAGAATCCCGATAGCTGCCTTTACGTAATATGTAGTGTTCTTCTTCCTCATAGTTTTTTCCATTTCTTTCAGCTCTTTTCCTTATACATTTTTTGTCATGTGTCAGAAGGGACGCGGCATGAAATTCTAATTGGGTTTAATAAGCTCGAGCAGATCTCCGTTACTTATTCCGGCGGCGTTGGCCTCCTCAATATCCAGATGGATCACCTCCATCACGCCCTTGTGCAGACGCGCAACGACGTTTCGAAACACGAGCCCGCGCTCGCCGGGGACGACAAGTTCCACCAGATCCCCGTTTGAAATTCCGAGCTCCTCACCTCTGGAAACCGGGATGTGCACATGCCGCTTTGCAATGATGGCGGCATTTTGCGTGACCGTCCCCGCGGGGCCGATGATTTTGACCGCGGCGGCAGAGCCGTCTGACACGGATTCTGTCACCGGCGCGTCAATGCCGAGCCTGCGGCAGTCCCCGCGCAAAAGCTCAACCTGCGTTTTCTCTCTGGCAGGGCCCAGCACGCGCAGCCCCTCGAGTTTGAGCCCGCTTGCTCCCTCGATCGAGACGCACTCATTTGCCGCAAACTCCTCCTTTCCAAGCATTCTGTGCACGCTGAGTGCCGAGTCCTCGCCAAACAGCGCGCGAATGTCCTCTTTTGATAGATGCACGTGCCTGTTTGACATTTCGGCTTTGACCATTATTGCCATTGGCTTGGGGCTCCTTTCATGTGTTTTTTCCGAGTCACAGCTTAAACTGATGCTCATAATTTGCCTGTATGATCTTCACGAGACAGGCAATCGTCTCGTTGACCGGCGATTGAATGCCCATCTTTTTGCCGAGGGCAACAATGGCACCGTTGAGTGAATCGATCTCGGTCTGCGCGCGGTGTAGGAGCATGTCCTGCGCGGTGGAGGACATGGTGTTCTTCTGACTGCTGCGGTCAAAGTTTTTACTCTCCTGCAACTGCCGCCAAAGCGCCGCGCCGTCCACTCCGTAAGCCTCGGCCACGTCGCAGCCCTCCCGCCAGATCATTTCAGTCAGGCGAGCACCCTCCTCCATGCCCATAATGTAATACGGCCCGAGACGGGTAAGGGCGATAAGCGGATTCGCGCCACAGTTTCGCAAAGCCTTTATCCAGACGATATAACCAATGTCTCGCGTGTAACAGCAGTCACAGCCGCCGGCGGAAAAGTAACCTTTGAGCGCCTGACCAACCCTGTCAGTGAACGCATTTGCCTCAATCGGCCCGAAGTTTACGAGAGCCCCCGTGCCGGAGGGATAGCCCGCGCACACGCCCGGCTCGGGCAGGGCAGTTGTGATGACTCCGCTTCCGTAGAGGATGCGCTCAATAGGAAAATACTCTGCGAGCTTCTGCTCGTTTCCGAGGCCGTTTTGCAGGGAGACGACCGCGGTCTGCGGCCCTATGCAGGGCAACGCGCCTCTTATCGCGACATCGCTCACCGTGGTTTTCACCACAAAGATCACGATATCCATGATGCCGATGTCCGCCGCACTGTACGCCGTGTGAAAGCCCTCAACCAGCTGTTCACTGTCCCGCCCGCCGTAGGAAATGCGAAAGCGCAGGCCGTTCTTCGCCACCGCGTCCATGTGCGCGCGGTTGGGATCGACGAGATAAACCTCCGCGCCCCCCAGTCTCAGATATGCGGCGAACACGCTTCCGGCAGCGCCCGCGCCGATGATCGCAATTTTCATTTTGCCGCGCTCCTCTCAAGTCTGTGAAAGGCTTCCTCGCCGCGCAGAACACGCCCGACGCCCGCCGCGAGCGCTTCCATCTCATGCGAGCCGGGATAGCGCAGCACCGGCGCAATTTTGGATATTCTCTCCGTCAGCCTGCCGACAAGCAGGTCTGAATACGCAAGCCCTCCGGTCAGCGCGATCACGTCCACCTCAAAGCAGGTGGTGGAGGCAATCGCGGCGATGTCCTTTGCGAGATTATAGATCATGCCGTCAAAATAAAACTCCGCCTGCCTGTCTCCGGCGCTTATTCGCGCCTCAACCTCGCGGACATCGCTCGTCCCGAGGTAGGAGACGAGCCCGCCCCCGCCCATGAGCATTTTTGCGATCTGCCCCTGCGTGTATTCGCCCGAAAAGCACAATCGCAGAAAGCCCGGCATGGCAGAGCCCGGCATCCCCCCCGCGCGCTCCGGCGAAAAGGCATCGTATGTGGAGTCTGCAAGCCTGCCGCAGACATGACTGCTCGTGGAGACCCCGCCGCCCATGTGGCAGACGATCACCCGCGCATCCTCGTACGCTTTCCCGACGGCCTCGGCAGCCCTTCGCGCGACGGCCTTCGCCGACAGCGTGTGCGAGCCTGTGCCGCAGGCGATCTGCTTTATGCCGGACAGCAGACTGACAGGCTCGCGCTCGTTCACGCCGTCAGCGTCGTAAACATAGGCGTTTACAGAGAGCTTTTGAGCCAGATCATAGGCCAGCAGGGGACTCAGGGACGTGATGTGCGGAATGTTGTTCGTCCTGCAAAGGTCTAAATACCCCTCGTCTATGAGATACGCGCCTGATTTTTGATCCCCGCCCCCGCAACCGCGGGCGGCGACGGCGGCAAAGTCCCCGCGGCCGAGGTCTTCGGCTTCGAGGAAGGCCTCAATAGACGCCATGCGCAGGCCGTACTGCTCGGGGATGGTCTTGAACTTTGCAAGCTCCTCCCGCTCGAGCTCCAAGTTTACCTCCGATACAAGCCTGCCGTCTTGGAAAACGGCAAGCTTTGTCGATGTTGAACCGGGATTTATGGCAAGTATCCTGCAAACGTTTCCGATATCTGCGCCCATCCTCAACCCGCCTCCTCGTAATTGGCCTTTATGTATTCCACCCCGCGCCGCACGAGCTTTTTGTTCACATCCACGTACTTCGCCTTCGAGCCGGTGAAGGTTTTCTCGATGTAATCGAAGGCGCCCTCAAGGCTGATGCTCCCTGAAAGCCGGATGTACGCGCCGAGGAGCACCATGTTGAGCCCCTTGGGGTTTGATTCCTCGTAGGCAATGTCCAGCGCGGGTATGTGATAACAGTCCACGTCGTCGCGCCCCGCATCTTCATTTATCAGCGAGCTGTTTATGACGAGCTTGCCGCCCGGCTTGAGCGCGGAGCGGAATTTCGCGAGCGACGGGCTGTTCATGACGATGAGAAAATTCGGGTTTCTGATAAGAGGCGAGGCGACCGGCGCGCCGGAAACGTTGACGGCGCAGTTTGCCGTGCCCCCGCGCATCTCCGAGCCGTATGAGGGAAGCCAGCTGACCTCCTTGCCCTCGTCGAGCCCCACATAGGCGATAATTTGACCCAGACTGAGCGCGCCCTGACCGCCGAAGCCCGCGACTATAATTTGATCGTTTAGCATGTGCTTTCTCCCCTCTCAGCTCTCATAGTCCTTGAAATTTGCCAGCGGATAGTACGGGATCATGTTCTCCCTCAGCCATTCGAGCGCGTCGGACGGTGTCTTGCCCCAGTTCGTCGGGCAGGAGGATAAAATCTCCACGATGGAAAAGCCGAGCCCCTTCTGCTGGCATTCGAAGGCGCGGCGGATGGCACGCCTGGCTTTCATGAGGTTTCCTGGTGAGTCGACCGACACGCGCTCGGCAAACTTGCACCCGTCAATCGTCGCCAGAAGCTCCGCCATGCGTATTGGATTGCCCACGGATTGCGGGTCTCTGCCGTAGGGCGAGGTGCTCGTCACCTGACCCGGGAGGGTCGTGGGTGCCATCTGCCCGCCGGTCATGCCGTAAATTGCGTTGTTAACATAGATGACGCTGAATTTTTCCCCTCGATGCGCCGCGTGGACTATCTCCGCGGTTCCGATGGCGGCAAGATCGCCGTCGCCCTGATATGAGAACACGAACTTGTCCGGATTCATCCGCTTCACGCCTGTTGCGACCGCAGGCGCGCGACCGTGCTCGGAGGCCAGCGCGTCGATGCTCCAGCCGATGTTCATGGTGGTACTGCAACCGACGCCGACGACCATGATCGCGTCGGGCACCAGCCCCAGCTCCTCGATGGTTTTGGCGACCAGCTGATTTATGGTGCCGTGCGTGCATCCGGGGCAGAAGGTGGACGCCTTTTCTATGCACTCGGGCTTACTGTATACTACTGTGCTTCTCATTTAGTTTAGCTCCTCCCAAATTCTGCGGATTGCTTCCGTGATGTTCTCCTCGTTCATCGCGCCCCGGGCCGTGTTTCCCACGTGATAGACCGGCCATCTGCCCTGCGCGCCTATGCGCACATCGTCTATCATCTGGCCGATGATGTTAATTTCCGGCACGATAACGGCGCGGCAGTTTTTTCCGATCCGGTCAAACGCGGCATAGGGATATGGCCAGGCGGTCAGCGGTCTTATGAGGCCGATGCTGATATCCAGCGTCTTTTTGACCTCGGCAATCGCGGCTCTTGTCATCCTCGACGCCGTGCCGTAGGCGCAGACGACTATGTCCGCGTCCTCCACGCCCGATACCTCAACCCGGCACTCGTTTTCGCAGATTGCGGGATATATCTCCTGCTCAAGTATCTGCTGCTGCTTATACAGCGGCACTGTGTTTATCGTGAGCCTGCTTCTGTAGCCCTTGTCCCCGACGCCGCAGATTCGCCAGCTCTTCTCCGGCAGGCCGGTTCTCCTCGCAGGCAGTTTGTCAAAATCCACGCCCTCCATCATCTGGCCTATCATGCCGTCGGCAAGTATCAAAACCGGCGTCCGGTATTGATCTGCGATGTCGAAGGCCTCAAAAGTCATCTGGGCCGCCTCCTGAATCGTCGCGGGCAGGAAAATCGGGATTTTGTACGAGCCGTTGGAGCACATTTTATAGTCCTCCTGAGCGGCCTCGAGGTTTCCCATGCCCGGGCCGTTTCTGCACATGTTTATCACCACCGCGGGAAGCCGCATGCCCGCCATAGCTGAAATTGTCTCCAGCTTCAGCACCACGCCGACGCTCGAGGAGCTGGTCACGACCCGCCCTCCGCTTGCGGAGGCTCCCATCACCATGTTCATGGCGGCAATTTCGCTCTCGCTCTGCAAAAACAGCCCTCCGCGCTTCGGCATCTCCCGCGCGAGGTACTCGGGCAGTTCGCTCTGGGGCGTGATCGGATAGCCGAAAAACGCATCCGCCCCGGCTCTTATAATCGCCTCCGCGACTGCCTCATTGCCCTTCATTAACACCTTTGCCATCTTCTAATCACCCACTTGCCTTTCAATCGTTATGACCCCGTCCGGACAAAGCCTGGCGCAGCTCGCGCAGGCCGTGCAGGCACTCATGTCCCGCACTGCCGCCGGATTTGTGGCCCTCTTGTTTATGTACGCCGTATCCATCTCAAGCACTCCCTTGGGACAGATGTAAACGCACAGACCGCAGCCCTTGCAGGCCTCGCGGTCGATGGTAACTATCGCCTTCATCTCTTCACCTCTTAGTAATTTGTTTATTTTATAAACTCATGTTTTCACGGGTTTATTTCCCGGGACATGTCAATAGCTCATCCAGTTCGGCCTGTGATGAAGCTTGAGCGCAAATGCTTTCCCGCAGAGCGCCGCGAGGTCAATTTCATCCGCGATAGACTCCATGAAGCAAGACAGCACGACGGGTATGCCCGTCTTTTCACTGAGATAGCAGACGAGCCGCTCGCCCCGCATCACATCGGCGGAGCTCGTATCGGCGCAGCAGTGACTGTTGTTTACAAAGCCCGTCACCCTCAAACCGCAACGCTCTTCTATAGCTCTCATGTATTCAAGCGCCGAATCGGCGTCCTGCGTCTGATACCTGTTCGCGTTTACCACCATGAGCAGCTCATAGTTTTCGGGCAGCCTGCTTTTATATATCGACAACACTCCCGCACCCGCGGGATCACCGCCCACGTCGATGACATTTTTGCGGCTGGTGTCCGCAAAGCAGGACATTACCCCAGCCGAGACCCCCGGCGTATCCTCATGCGGGCTGTCGGCAAAGGTGCTCGAATATATCTCGATCCCCTCGTCCTTAAATAAGCGCTCGCGTTCTCTGGATCTGAAATACGGGTTCACGACGTCAATGTCGGCCAGGGCTGTTTTGTGGCCAAGGGCGGCAAATCGAAGCGCCAGATTACCGGCAATTTCGGTTTTCCCGCTCCCGTAATGTCCGACGATTATGTAACAGCTGGTATTTCCCAGATCTCTCACCTCTCTGGCCCGCAGTGCCCATTTGTCTGGTGAAATGTAATAACACAGACGGGCTTCGGGCAAAATATTATGTCCTTATGACTAAACTATAGCGCAGGCGACAGCCCTTAACAAACATCGAAAAGTTTGCCCTCCACCCCTTTGCGGGTTATGGACCCATAACTTTTTCTCATCCCCAAAAACGACCCGGGCTTTTTGGTTTTATCGCTGCATTGAATTTACTTGCGTAAAATGATATAATTATTTGACTGTCCATTTTCTGTTTTTTGTTTTCTTCGCAAATATAAAATATGAAAGAGCTGACAACATGACCTTTCAGCAGTTGAACTACTTTGTGTGCGCCGCAAGCTGCGGCAGCTTCTCAAAGGCCGCCTCTGTCTGCTATGTCGCCCAGACCGCAATTAGCAAGCAGATAGCAAATCTCGAGGATGAACTCAATGTCCGGCTCTTTATCCGGGGCAATAAGAGCGTAAGACTCACGGAGGCAGGCGCGGTTCTGCTGGGCTACGCACGCAAGCTTCTGGATCTGCATAACGAAGCGGTGGGTGAAACCACGAAGGCTGAGCAGGCGACCGCGGATAATCCGGTAATAAGTGTGGGCTATTGGGGACCCATCGACCCGAACGGCGTCTCCGTGCTTATAACGCGGTTTTTGGCAACCGTACCGCTGTGCTCGGTCAACTTTCTGCATGTGGATCTTGCCGAAATCACAACCCTGCTGCTCAATAACTCGGTCGATATAGTCATCACCCCGCGCTCGCATATACAGGACAACCCCTATGTGCGGGCGACAGTTCTGTCCACGCATAAGCTGGGCATAGCGATGAGTCGTCAAAACTCCTTGTCGGAAAAGGCTGTCATAAGACCGGAGGATTTGACTTGCGAGAAGTTCGTGGAGCGGAGCGTTGACGGCTCTCCCGGCATCCTGCAAACCTATGAGAGCTACTGGGAGCATCTCGGCTTTAAGCCGGATAGAATAATAAAAACACCCGAATATAGATCCCTGTTCATGACAGTGGCATCTAATATGGGTGTCGCGTTTTTGCCCAATTACTTTGAGGAGCTCAACTATAACAATATTGTCTTTAAAGATATCGAGGGCGTCGATGTCTGCGAATCCCTGGACTGCGTGTGCCTGAAAAAACCCGCAAAGGCAATAGTCACACAACTCATTGACTTTCTCGAAGACTCCTGAGCGATACGGCAATTGAATAAAAAGAAAGTGTGCCCACTCGGGGCGCACTTTCTTTTTAGCATCGTATATTTTTTCTCCCGGTCCATTAAAACGGACATATGTATTAACCCGTCACCTGCCCTCAAAAAAAGCGCGGGGATTTTGCCATAGCGCTATCACCCCATTATTTTTACACTCATAAGTAAAGACAAGGCATCGTTTCAGTCAAACGATACCTTGTCTTTTGCCCCCAGCTCAAGCCCCCGCTGCGACTTTGGCCTTATATTCCTCGCCCCAGCTTTGCATGGCGTCGAGCACCGGCCTCAGGCTGTATCCGGCCTCCGTCAAGGTGTATTCGACTCTCGGCGGAACCTCCGCATATACCTTCCGGTTCACAAGTCCCTTTGCCTCCATGTCCCGAAGCTGTGAGGTCAGCACCTTCTGGCTGACGGTGCCGATGGATTTTTTAAGCTCCCCGAAACGCTTTGTCCCGCCAACCAAATCACGGATTATCAGAACCTTCCACTTGTCCCCGATCAGCATCAGCGTCGTCTCCACCGGGCAGGCCGGAAGCGATAATGTCTGCGGCATATTAATTTCCTCCTCGCAATAGCTGTCCATTAGTTTCCTTTTGGAAACTACGGCACAAAAAAGTGCTTACTTTACAAAAGCGCCTTACCTCCCTATGATGAGGCCACAGGACGACATTGTCAAGTGTCGCAGCCGAAAATAACGGAGGTAATTAATAATGAACGAAGTCGTGCAATTTTTGCAGTCCAATCCGACCCAGTATCTGGCCACAGTCGGCACAGACGGAAAGGCCAAAGTCCGCCCCTTCATGTTCTGCCTTGAGCAGGACGGCAAGCTCTGGTTCTGCACCAACAGCCGGAAGGATGTCTATAAAGATATGCAGGCCAATCCCTACATCGAAATCACCGTCGCGAGCTCGGAATACGCCTGGATTCGCCTGAACGGCAAGGCAGTGTTCGAGAACAACATGGCGGTCAAGGAAGGCTGCATGAGCATTCCCATCATCAAGGGTCAGTACCAGACGGCGGACAATCCCATTTTCGAGGTTTTCTATCTCGCGGACGCCAAGGCGAGCATCTTCGACTTCTCAGGCAATCCGCCCAGGGAATACGCGCTGTAAGATAAATGCCAAAAATCCCACCGTATCCTTATATGGATACGGCGGGATTGCATAAAAAATCGGCAGACTTTGTCTACTTCTTGCGTTTGTACGGCCGCTTTTCGTCTGTCAGCTCGAGCAGATAGTCCACGCTGGTGTTGTAAAAGCTCGCCAGCTGCTTTAAAATACTAGTGGGTATGTCGTTTTCGCCGGTTTCATATTTGGAATATCCGGTCTGCGACATGCCGAGCATGCCGGCAAGCTCCGTTTGCGAAATGTCCTTGTCCTCGCGCAAATCTCGTAACCTTTTATACATATCATCACCCGGAAAAAGTATATCCCAAGCCGAAACAGGTTATTTGCTTTTAACCTAAAACAGGTTAAGATGGACTCAATGTTTTTTGAGGTGATGATATGCCGGATTATGAAAAAATGTATCGAGAGCTTTTCAGGGCGACAACTAGAGCCATAGAAATATTGCAACAGTCACAAGTAAAAACGGAGGAGCTGTATATTGCCTCCACTAGGCCTATAATTGAGCTGATTCACACGGAAAGCAGCGGTGAGGAGGACGATCCCATATAGACACGTTCGCCGCGCGCTCAATCTGCATCGACGCTGATATCGCGGCGGCCATACGAGCGCTGACCGCCCAGCCGCAGAGCTGAATGTTCTCCACGAACGCTCAAAATACTGAGCAATTACAGGAACATTATAGCATATAATTTTCCTAATTGCACCGCATATTGAGCAGGAAGTTTTGAGGATACTTTATGCAAAAGTTACGCCAGGACGTCAACATGGGCCGCAATCTGCGTGAGATAAGAAAGCGCGCCGGACTCACCCAGGAGCAGGTGACGGCGCAGCTCCAACTGATGGGAAGCGAGATAAGCCGCTCTGTTTATTCAAGGTATGAAACCGGCGAACTCAACATAAGAATCAGCGATTTGATTGGTCTTAAAAGGGTTTTTCATTGTCGGTACGATGATTTTTTTGAAGGCTTGGAATAGGGCTCATTTTGCAGGGAGGAGATATTCTGTGGATAGATTAATAATGGCGGTTTTGAAAATTGTCTGTGCGTTCACATTTCTTCACGGGCTGCTGCGCTGTATTAAATTCTATAATGACGGCGAAAAGGCAAGCGAAAACAAAGAGTTTCGCCAGATGTACATCATGACAGGCATCAGCCTGATACTTATGATTTTGCCAGGCAATATCTAGGCATGTTGCGAGCTCCGTCGCCTAAATCTCCGATGTCAAAAGACGTTTATACAAATAAAACAGAGCGGCTGGGCCGCTCTGTTTTTATTTTTTCTTTTTTGTGAAATTGCGATTATTTATACCCATCAAAACAAACGTGGCAACGCTGAGAATCGAAATAGCAAAATTCAACTCTTCAACATTTCTCGCAAAATAGCGGGCAAAAACACTAATACCAAAAATAGCCCCCAAAATTGCATTTCTGCGCTGCCATTTCGCAAGTCCGGGATAATTTAGGTATTTTTTTGCTATCATGAATTTGAAACCCATAAAATGCAAAACAGCAGAAGTGCAAAAGAAAACTACCACAAAAATCATCCAGATAAATTCTTTGTCAAAATTCATATTAAACACTCCTAAATAAATAATTTTCATTCCGGCGGGGGGCGCATATCTCCCCAACATTGCAGTTTATCGGATGACTTTTACATAGGAAATTTGCTGTTATATTTGATTTACCGGCGCTTATGTTTAAGCACTGTCTTTATACTTTTAGTATATGAACAAAGTAGGTGTTTGTCAATATTTCATGCGCCGTCCGCCAAGCCCGCGCAGGCCTTTTTTTTGCTCCTTAGCCGAGCAGGTCAAATAGTGCAATAGAACATCAACCATAGAAAAAACGGCAATACAGCCCCAAAACGAGGCTGTATTGCCGTTTCATGCGTTCCGTCTTTGCGGAGCTTCAGTCTTTTTCTTCCCTGTGGATCTCCAGAACGAAGGCCTTTTCCCCGCGCAGGTACATGTTGATGATCCCCAGCACGGAGAGGCTCACGCTCGTGATGCAGATCACGGGAAGCACGATCCCCGTTATGACCTCGTTAATCTTGAGCGCGGTCTCGCCCCCGACGATGAGCGCCGCCACATAGGCCGCGCCGACGAACAGGATGGCAATCATCAGCAGCGCGGTCACCTTTGAAAATATGGAATAAGTGAGCTTAATAATTTTCTCTTTCATGCCGTCTCCTTTCCTAAACCAACGCCCCGAACATGGGCAGGACGCCGAAGAATATCAATATGGTCAGGATGTACTGGGTTAAGCACCATACGAGGGTTATCTGCGTCGTCTTTTTAAAATCCGACTTGGCGATGCCCATGCAGATGAAAAAGCACAGCGCGAAGGGCGGGGTCATGTGCCCCATGGCATAGCTCATGGCATTGACCATGGATGCCGACAGCATCGGGTGAACCCCCGCCGCCGAGGCGACGGTTATGAAGATGCCTCCGAAGATCATGATTATCGCCGTGCCCTCCAAAAACATGCCCAGAACCGTGAAGAAGAGCGGCACGACCACCGCGATAAACCACAGCGGGATATGAACGCCCTCCAGCGATGCCGCAATGCCCGCAACTATGCCCGCGCCCTCGAATAGCTCACCGATGGCAAAGCCCACAAAGGCCATGATTATGACCGGGGCGACACTGCCCATGCTCTGCCCCACCATGCCGATGACCTCTCCCGGCGGGAGAGCCGCTCCCTTCTGCTTTCTGAGCCAGAGCACGTAGATTATCGAGGTGCTCGGCACGACCGCGAGCAGTATTGCGCTGAAGGCTGACGCGCCGGCGCTTCCAAGGCGGGAGGTGATGAAGCTGTCTGAATACATCGCGTCGAGAAACAGCGGCACAAAGATGACCAGCGGCAGCAAAAGCGAGCGCCAGCCCTTTTTAAGCGCCTGTTTTAAGGGCAGCCTGTCCTCCTCCGGCACAGGCTGCACCTTATAGTGCTTTATTAGCACGAAAAGCGTTATAAATCGCTGTGCGAGAAACCAGAAGGCGACGACCCAGGAGAGCAGCCAGAAAGAGGAAAAGGTGTATTTACCGGGGTTAACAGTATTCAAGATGCCGTACATGATGAAGATCGAGCCGCTCGGCGGAATAACCGGCCCGAGAGCGCTGACCGCCATCTCTATCGTGGCGGCGAGCTCCGGAGAAAAGCCCGTCTTTATCATTGCGGGTATGACTATGGGCCCGACCGCGGCGGCGTTTCCCGGGCCAGTGCCGGAGAGAGCCCCCATTGCAGAGCTCGCCACAAGCGACACATATCCCGCGCCGCCGGAAAAGCGCCCCACCAGCGCGACGATTATATCTATCATGTCGTTTATTATGCCGCTCTTCTCAAATACAGAGCCAAAGACTATGAACGCCGCAATTGTATAGAGCAGGTGCGAGTTTGCGGCTCTCAGCAGATAGCCGCCGATATTTGCTATATTGCCGGTGATGACGACCACGAGCAGAAAGCCCGCAAGTATCGCCTCATACATCGGCCGCTTGAGCAGGCAGAAAACGATGATGACCGTGCCAATCAAAATCCCCAGGTATATCCAATCCATTCCGGCTCACCTCCTGTTTTATCTCCGCGCCGGAGCTGTCGAGTTTCCGGCGCGCGCACTTATATCACTATATCCGCGTAGCGCTCGGGCTCAAAGCCCTCATAGCCCGGAAATTCATAGGTATCGGGCCGCTTTTTGCCCAGCATCTCATAAACCCGGTCGGGGATGTCCTTCGGGTCCTTAAACAGGTCAAAATGACAGCACTCGCGCGCAAAGACGTAATCGGGGTCGTCTATGAGGTCATAGGGGGTGTTTATGGCGTTCGGGAATCCGAAGCGCTCGATGCAGATCATCTCCTGCAGAGGCGAGTGCGTGCAGTAGACGGGAAAATCGTCCAGCCCGAAGGTGTATTCGCAGGCCTTGCATCGGCAGAGGCACTGCGGCATCTCGTAGACGCCCTTTTCGATGAGCCAGGTGCCCGAGCCGCAGGGCGTCATTATAATCCGGCACTTTTCGTCGTCCTCAACCGCCGCGCAATATTCGCCATGGCTGTGCAGACCCGCTATGCGCGACTCCACCCTGTATCGAAAGTCCCAGTTATTGCCCTTGGCGTTTACAAGCGTGGGGAGATAATAGTCCTCGACGACGAGGCGCATGACCTCCCAAAGTCTCTCGGCGCCGAGCTTTTCATAGATGACGGTCTTGAGTCTCGTCTCCCATTCTATCCTCAGATCGTGCGAGTGGTTGAACTTAAAGTATTCCCTGTCGTTCCACGCTTTAACGGCCTGCACGTCCCCGGCGTCTATGTATTTTAACACCTCGTCGATGTCCGACTGCCGAATCCTCATCGGTGAAATCTCCTCGTCCGTGAAGCCGCGGTACTTCCACACGTCGCAGATCGCGTCCCCGCCGAGCTCATTATATATCACGTCCGTCAGACGCGCATCCCAGCGCACACGCAGGTCATAGGCGTTTGTGTAGAGCGGGAAGATCACGCTTATCCAGTGTCTTGCGCCCTTTTTGTCGCCCGCGTTCATGGCGTCTATCATTTTAACATGGGGCGGTATGCACAGGAAATCCAGCTCCTCCTGTGTGAACACGCGCTTTGCTTCCATTTTCATTCCTCCCTGTTTTAATATCAGATATGGCCGCGCATCAAATTGCCCTCGCGATTGCGTTGGCGTCCCTGATGCCGAACATGATGTTGGACGGCCCCTTCGCGTCGCCCAGACACCAGACCTTCTTGGCTACGTTCCCGTTTATCTCTTTAAAAAGGCTGTCGTTTGCCTTAAGGCCGGTCGCCAGTATCACGGTGTCGGCAGGCAGAGCCCTCAGCCCGTTTTTGCCTCTGACTACGACCTCGTTTTCGTCTATACTCCCGACTGCGGTCTCGAGCAGAACCTCGACGTTTAGAAAATCCAGCATGTCGATGAGCATCAGCTTATTTGGCAGCGGCATGGGCTCAAGCCCCCCGCCCATGAGCTCGGGCGCCGCCTCTACGAGCGTCACCTTGTTTTTGCCGCGCTCCTCGCGCAGCCATACTGCCACCTCACAACCGACAAGACCGCCGCCGATCACAACTATGTTGTCACCCTTGACGTCTCTGCGGTCCCTGAGTGCGTCCACGGCGTTTACGACGTTTTCGCCCTCAATGCCGGCAATGGGTGGTATATTCGGCGTGTTCCCAGTGGATACCACAATTTCGTCGCAGTCAAGAGCTTCGACATCACTGAGAGTCAGCGCGGTCTCAAGCCTGATCTCCACGCCCGCGCGCTCGAGCTCGCGCCCGTACCAGGCCAGCAGTCTGCGCTCGGCATCCTTGCTCTTATCCACGGAGGCCGCAAGGAAGGTGCCGCCCAACTCGGCGCCCTTCTCGTATATGGTCACGCTGTGTCCGCGCTGCGCCGCAACGCGCGCGCATTCCATGCCCGCCACGCCGCCTCCTATGACCGCGAGCTTTTTGGGGACTGCCGCAGGCATCAGGCTGTATTCCTTTTCCCGAAACAGGCTGGCATTGACCGCGCAGAGCTGGGGCAGACCCTCAAATATGTGTCCGACGCAGCCGAAGTTGCAACCGATGCAGGGCCTGATGTCCTCGTCGCGGCCGAGCTTTGCCTTGTTCGGCCAGTCCGGGTCTGCCAGAAGCCCACGGCCTATCACGATGGCGTCGACCTTGCCGTCTTTTATGGCCTTGTTTGCCATGTCGGGCTGGAGTATCTTGCCGCCGCAGAGCACGGGCACGCCGGACTGCGCGGTGAGCGCCGCCACATCGTCGAGCCACAGCCCCTCTTTTTGGTACATGGGCGGGTACAGCCAGTAGAAAGAGTCGTAGGAGCCGTTTCCTATGTAGAGAGCGTCATAACCCGCCGCCTCAAGCCTTTTTGCGACATACAGGCTCTCCTGGGGACTGCGCCCGTACTCTGTGTATTCCTCATCCGCCAGCCCGCCCTGGGCGGGGTTTTTGATGTGCTGCCTCACGCCTATCCGGCAGGAGACGGCGAAGTTTTTCCCGCAGGCTTTTTTGATGCCCTGCACGATGTCGCTCATGATCTTTATGCCGCCGTCGAGCCCCGCGTATTCGTCCCCCCTTTTGTTGTAGCAGGGCTGCAGGAACTGGTCGAGCAGGTAGCCGCCGTAGCAGTTTATGTCCACCCCGTCGCAGCCGGTTCGCCGGCAGAGCGCGGCGGCGCTTATCGTCGCGTCGATGATTCCTCTTATTTCGTCCGTGCCGAGGGCGCGGTGCTCGATGGATGAATCCCAGCGGTTGCGGCCTTCAAAGGCCGCGACGCCCCCGCCCGGCGGGACTGAGCGCGGGAAAGCGACGCGCCCCCCGCCGAAGCCGAGCTGGATGAACACCTTCGTGCCGTAGGCGTGTACCCTGTCCACAAGCGTCTTATGGCGGGACAGAAATACCCCGGGCTTTTTAAAGGGGTTCATCATTTCGGGATAGTCGTCGAACTGGAAGTCGGGCTGGTAGGCACCCGTGAAGATGAGACCCACGCCGCCTTTTGCCCGCTCCTCAAAATAGTCGATTACGACGGGGTCTATTATGTCGCATTCATCCGTCCAGCCGATGTTGTGCATGCCGCTCATGCATATCTTGTTCTTTACCTCTACCCTGCCGATTTTAAACGGCTGGAACAGTTCGGGGTATGTAAGTGCCATGCTTTATATCGTCCTTTCTTTCTCTCACGACCCGCAGGGGGCTGTTATCAGTCGGCGCCCTCGAGCCTTGTGGCCTGCGAGCGCTCCTTGTAATCTTTCATCTCCCGCGCCGCAAAGCTGAGCTTATTTTCCCAGGCTTCGTACACATCCGCTCCCATGGGAAGCCGCACCGGCATACGCTTTGAGACCGCAACCTCGTACAGGAGCCTTGCCGCCTTTTTCGGGTCGCCGGCCTGCTTGCGGTTGCCCGCTCTCGAGGCGTCAAGAGCCTTGTGCCCGAGCTTCCCCTCATATTCCTTCATGATGAGAGCCGGCTCCCGCCTCGAGCTGCTGTCGCGAAAATCCGTCCGGAAGGTGCCCGGGCACAGGCTCATAACCTGTACACCCCAGTCGGAAAGCTCGAGGTTCAGCCCCTCCGAAAATCCGTCCACGGCAAACTTCGCCGCGTTATAGACCGAGCCGCCGGGGTCGCCCACCAGCCCGGATTTTGAGGACACGTTTATTATCCTGCCCCCGCCCTGAGAGCGCATCACGGGTATGACCGCCTTGCTGACGTTTATGAGGCCGAACACGCAGGTCTCGAACAGCTCGCGAGTTTCTTCGTCGGATATCTCCTCAAGCGCGCAGAAGATGCCGTAGCCCGCGTTGTTGACCAGGATGTCAATGCGACCGAAGGCCGCCAGAGCCTTCCGCACCGCGGGCTCTATCTGCTCTTTTCTTGCCACGTCGAGCGCAAGGACAAGCAGGTTTGGGTTTTCGCCGAACGCCTCGGCTGTCCTTTTAGCGTTTCTCGCCGCCGCAACCACCTTGTCTCCGCGGCTGAGGGCCTCCTCGGCGTATGCCCTGCCGAGGCCCCGGCTCGCACCGGTTATAAACCACACCTTATTCATTCGTGCCTCCCGACCTTATTGGACAGTGCCGGGGCTGTGCACGCCGGACGCGTTGAGCTTTTTCTTGTTGTCCGCCGCGGTTTTGTAGGCCGCCATCGTGCAGAAGTATCCAATGACGCACAGCACGCCCAGGAAGAGATAGGACGGGCCGTAACTTCCGTCACTCAGATCGGCGATCCAGCCTATAACCGGAGCTGTCAGCATTCCGCCGAGGTTATATATGAGCAGATAAAGCGCCGAGATGGTCTTGCAGTTTTCCGTCGTGGAGAGATCCATGGCGTATACCGAAATGCCGGTCGTGCACAGCACGCCGCCTATGCCGTAGATGACAAAGATTGCAAATTGCAGACTCATGTTCATCACACCCGCCAGCTGCCACCACATGAGCATGGCGATAAGGCAGCAACCAAAGAATATCCAGGCGGTCTTGGTGGCGGAGAACTTATCCGAGATGAAGCCGAAACCAATCTTCGTGACGATGAGCACAAAGCCCGCAAAGGACAGCAGCGTCGCCACCTGAGTCGGGTTCCAGCCGGCGTTGGTGTACAGCACGCTCAGGTGTCCCCAGGCGTTGAAGTTAAAGCCGCCCAGGCAGATGAGGAAAATGCAGATGAGCAGATGGCTCAGCTTCGTCGCGGAATAATTGCTGTTCTCCACGAAGACTGCCTCGTCACCCTCGCCGCCGGAAGCCTTCTCACCGCCCAGAGGATAGATGCCCATTTCCTGTGGCGTGTCCTTCAAAATTATGACTATAAGCACAAGCACCACCGCCGTGACTGCAGCCTCGACCAGAAAGCAGCCGCGAAGCCCCATGCTGTCTATGAGCATCTTCTGAATGGGCGGTATCACCGTGCCGCACAGACCCGTGCCGGCTGTGATGATCCCCACTATCAGACCCCTGTGCGCTATAAACCAGTTTCTGACAAGTGCCGTGATGGTCGTCATTCCCGCGGCGGCAAAGCAGATGCCCAGGAAGATGTTGCCGATATATATCATGGTGATGCTTGAGGCGAAGGCGCAGATTACCCAGCCGGCAATGGCCGAGACAAACGCAAGGATGGCGACGAGCTTGATCTTCAATCTTTTAAAGGTGGGAACCAGAATCAGCAGTGTTCCGATGCTCGCAAAGCTCCTGAACGAGGCCTGCAGGGAGCTCTGTGCGTTAGTTATCCCGTATTCGTTTATGATGTAGGGAAGATGTGTTCCGTAGGTAGTGTTCCCGAGCCCGACGCCCGCGAACATAATCAGAAGCAGCAGGCCGCACACCAACCAGGGATACTTAGATACCTTTAATTGCCTGTTTTCCATGTAACTTCTCCTTATCCATATTGATTATTTCCGTCCGGCAAAGCTTGCCCCGCGGGGCGAGTCCTGCCGGTTAGAGCGCGTTTTTATAGATCTGAGCGATGTCGCTCTTATAGAGTTTTTTAATAATCCCGATGTGATCCTTTCCGAGCGCTTTTGAGGCCATGTCTGCCATGCGGTCGATCTCCTCCTCGCCCGGGTAAATGCCTATGTCGGAAAACTTTACGGGCATGTCCAGCGAAACGAACCAATCCCTCATGCGGCGCATGCCTTCCTGAGCGACCTTATCGGGGTTTTCCGCGTCCTGCGGAACGTCCCAGACCTTTTCGGCCCAGCGAGCCACGCGCAGAACGTTTTCCTTATACACATAGGGAAGCCAGGAGCAGTAGACGATGCTCAGCGTGGAGCCGTGTATGGTGTCGTAGAGCGCCCCGATGGAGTGCGCGATCTGGTGGGAGGCGTTTTCCTTGTTGCGGCCCCAGGCGATGAATTCATCCACGCCCATGTCTGCAATCGCCATCAGCTCGGTTCTGTCTGTAAGATTGTCCCTGTCCGGATCGAGTATAATCGGCAAAAGCTCCGTGCGCAGATAACGCATTGCGCTCTCGAGCAGATGGTCGAACACGCCGAAGTGCGCGTCGTCGGTCATGTACCTGTCCGTGTGATGCGACATGATGTCGCACATGCCGTTCACCAGCAGATGGCGCGAAAGCGACAGGGTATACTGCGGGTCCATGAAGGCGTAGCGCGGGCGGGCGTTTGCGTGTCCGGCCCAGGTTTTTCTCGGGATATCCTTGTTGCAGATGACCGTGGTTATGCCGGCCTCAGAGCCTGTGGCGGGATAGGTGACGACAGCCGCGACGGGTACGAGCTTCGCGCTCTGTTCCAGTCCCCCCGTCATATCGAAGAGGTCCCAGATCTCGCCATCGTATTCCATGCCCATGACGATGGCCTTGGCTGAATCTATTACAGAGCCGCCGCCTATCCCGATCACATAGTCAATCCCCTGCTCCCTGGCGAGGGCTATGCCCTCGTGCACCAGCTTCAGCCTCGGGTTCGGCACAACGCCGCCGAGCTCCACCCAGCCGAGACCCGCCGATTCGAGGCTGTTAATAATGCGCCCCATCAGGCCGCTCGACCACAGGTATTCGCCGCGACCGTAGTGAAGCATCACCTTGTGCGCCCCATCCTTTTTCAAGATCGCCCCGATCTTATCGATGCCCTCGGAGCCGATGATCCGCTGTGTGCTCCAGAAATACTCGAAATTGTGTATCATACCGTATCCTCCCTTTTATTCTGATCTCCGCCGCTTGCGCGGCAAGTTTCATTCGTTCGCAGCCCGCTGAGCGCTTCCCACTATGTAGCGCCCCAGGGAGCGCATATAGAGCCCTTTAATATCTTCCCTTGTGAGGGACTCGGGGTTCGTCTCCAGCCGGAGGGTCTGTGTCCGCATAAAGTTGTCCGTCCAGACTTCAATCTCCTGCTCCGTAACGCCGAGCTGCAGATCATCCGCCAAAAGCCCGTCACAAAAGCTGGCAAATTCATCGCAGTCGTCAAAGCCGCACATCTTCACAATTGCCAGCGGCAAGGTTTGATCCCTGAAGCCCTTGAGGTACTCGCCAATGAAAACCGCGCTCGCCAGACCGTGCGCCACATGCTTTATGTGCGAGAGCGGATAGCCCAGCCCGTGGGGGATCGTCGTGCTCGACTGCATGAAGGCCATGCCCTGGATAAAGGCCGCCAACTGCATGCTGTCAAGGTCATCGTCAGTCAACTCGCCCCTTGCCATGTTGTCCTTGAAGCTTGCGAAAAGCTTAAAGCCAAATTCGGTAAGCATGCGCCCTATTGGTGTGGACTCTGTGTGCAAATAGCTCTCCACGCCGTGGGCGAGGGCGTCAAAGACCCCCGCGTGCAAAAGAAAGTCCGGGGAGCCCTTTATGTAGCGGGAATCGAGGAACGCGGCTGTCGGAAAGGCATTGCTATACATTGTACCCTTCGTGTTTAAATCCCCGCGCGTCAGCACGGCGTAGGGTGTCACCTCCGCACCCGTGCCCGCGGTCGTGGGAACGGCGAATATAGGGATATCCACCTCCGAGCGTATCGCCCGCGACTGACTGCCGCGACCCCAGAACAGTTCGTATGGATCGGCATTTACGGGATGCTGCAATAAAAAGGCCACCGCCTTGGCGGTGTCTATCGAAGAGCCGCCACCGACAGCAATGAAAAAATCGGCATTGAAGCCGCGCAGTGAGGCCGCGAGCCCGGCAACTGCCTCCACAGGCGGGTCGGTGCAGACGGAGTCTATCACCAGGCGCTCTATGCCCCCCGCGTCGAGGACGCTTTCAATGTCCTCAAGACCCAGATTCCTGCAGTTGGCGGGAAATTTCGAGGTGAAAACAACGCAGCTCTTGCCGTAGCCTTCAAAAAAATCTGCGTTTTCGCGTATGCAGTTGTGACCGAAAAACATGGCAGTCTGGCTGTTGAACATAAAGCTTTTCATCGCAGGCGACGCCCCCTTTTATCTTCTTGTTCAAACTTTAACATGATTATGGGCATAATGAAAATACTGCTTTGCTATTGAAGGCATCGACTTTGTCTATTTCAACGTCTAATATGTTAATTAAATAACTTGATATATGATTTGCCTATCATTGCGATAGTTATCCCATATTTGTCCCCGGCGGAAAAATGCTGTACTGTTATATCAGCTTTAGAGCACAGGAGGACGATTATGAGTTACGAAAAATCATTTGATCCGATAAAAGTGGGCGGAATCACGCTCAAAAACCGCTATGCGGTCTCCCCGATGGGCGCTGTCTTTGACAATGTCAATCCGAACGGCGAATATACCGACAATTTTATGGACTACATAACAGAGCGGGCGAGAGGCGGCTTCGGCCTCATAACTCTCGGCTCCATGCAGGCGGAGACCGATGTGAACGGCGCGCACCCCTTTGATGACGCCCAGAGTCCGCTGCGCGCGCCCAAGACCTTCAGAAACGGCGCCATAAGGCTCACCGACCGGGTGCATAAATACGGCTGCAAGATTTTTTTCCAGGACTCCCTCGGTCACGGACGCATGAGAAATCAGAAGACCCCCTCGCCCATCCCCTTCCTCTACGCTCCTGAGCGAATGGGACAGGAGATGACGCGCGAGGAGATCGAGCACAAGATCGACTCCGCGGTAAAGCTCGCCGTGCTCGCAAAATCCGGCGGCTTTGACGGGGTCGAGATCCACGGCATGCACTGGGGCTATCTCCTGGACCAGTTTGAATCCCCCAGGATGAACCAAAGAACCGACGAATACGGCGGCGACCTCGACGGCAGGCTCAACTTCGTCAGGAAGGTTATTGTCGGCATAAAGGAGAGTTGCGGGGCCGATTACCCGGTCTCTATCCGCTTCACCATAAAGCACTTCATGAGTGACTTCGGCAAGGCCTCGCTGGGCGGGGAGGAAGAGTTCGGCCGCTCGCTCGAGGACGCTGTGGAGATCGTCAAAAAGCTGGAAGGTTACGGCATAGATATGTTCAACTGCAACTCCGGCAGCTACGACGGCTTTTACTACGCCTGCCCGCCCTACTATATGGAGGATGGCTACAACCTCAAGCTGGCAAAAGCCGTGAAGGCCGCCGTGAGCGTGCCGGTTTTTCTCGCGGGCAAGATGGATGATCCCGACATGTGCGAAAAAGCGCTGGCAGACGGCGACATAGACGGCGTGGTGCTGGGTCGCGCCTCACTTGTCGACCCCCACTATGTGCAGAAACTGCGCATGGGAAGGGCTGACAAAATCCGCCCCTGCATCAGCTGCCAGAACTGCATTGCCACCCTGTTTAACGGCGGTTTGCCGATGTGCTCGGTCAACCCCGGCGTCTATCTGGAGAACAGCTACGGCGTCGCCAAGACTCTAAGCAGGAAGAAGATCGTGGTGGTAGGCGGCGGCGTGGCAGGCATGGAGGCCGCGAGGGTCGCTGCCATGCGCGGTCACGACGTGGCTATTTATGAGCGAAGCGGGGCGCTGGGTGGGCATCTGATAGAAGCCGGCAGTCACCCCTTCAAAAAGGGCATAGCGAGACTGAACGCCTGGTACAAGACCGAGCTTGAAGATCTGCACGTTCCGGTGTATTTCGGCTCCTCTCTTGGCGCGGGGGACATAAAGCGCCTTAAGCCCGACGCCGTTGTGCTCGCCGTGGGCTCCGAGCACTTCGTGCCAACCATACCGGGGCATGACAGCGCGAAGGCCTGCGTCTGCCTCGACCTGCTGTGCGGAAAGCGAAAGACCGGCGACAGGGTCGTCGTGGTCGGCGGCGGGCTCACGGGAAGCGAGCTTGCCTATGACCTGGCCGCATACGAAAGCAAGAAGGTCACGCTGGTGGAGGCGCTTGACGATATCCTCTCTTCCGGCCTGCCGGTTCCGCAGGCGGTTGACAATATGCTCAGGGACCTGCTCAAGAATAACGAGGTGGAAATATTGACCGGACACAAGATCGTCGCCGTCAGTGATGAGGGCGCGGTCGTGGAGGATAAAAACGGCCTCAGAACCACGATCGAGGCGGACGACGTGGTGTTCGCCATCGGTCTGCGCCCGAACGGCTCACTCGAAGCCGAGCTCAGAGGCTGCGGCATCGAGGTGTACGAGACGGGAGACGGAACAGGCGTCGGAAATATAAGAACCGCGATATCCGGTGCGTATGAGATCATGCGCCTTGTCTGAGGATTTTGCTCATGCGTACTGGACATAAATAAAAAACAAAGCCGGGGCCTCACCTTTCGTGGTTGGGCTCCCGGCTCTGTTCGGCTTTAATAACGCTTTCTTCCTAAACGCTATGCAATACCTGGAAAAGTTGCTTGAACGCACCTGTTTGTTATATAATAAACCTTATAGGGCGTTTCCAGGCCCTAAATCAGGAGGTGATACCGTGACCTTGATGCAGCTTCGGTATTTTTGCGAGGTAGCCCAGACGAGGAATTTCACCGCGGCGGCAAAGAATCTGTATGTCGCCCAGTCCAGTATCAGCGTGGCCATACGCGAGCTTGAAAGTGAGCTCGGCCTGCCGCTCTTCATTCGGGGCAACAAGAGGAAGATCGAGCTCAGCTCTTTCGGAGAGCAGCTCTATCCCTATGTCTCCGAGAGCCTCTCCACGCTCGACAAGGGTCTTTCGGAGGTGCTGAGGGGTCAGAACGACGGTACGGTGACAATCGGCTGCTTCGTAAACGCCACTCATTCGCTCATCCCATGGTTTCTAAAGGATTTTGCCGCTGTCCACCACGACCGGGATATCCACGCCGTGCTGGAGGTTCATCACACCTATACAGACCTCTATTCAAAGCTGGTACGGGGCGACTACGACCTCGCAGTCTCCAGCTGTGAGGAGCCGATTGAGTTTTGCGCCTCGGAGCTCATCGCGATACAGCCCATCAGGCTGCTTGTCCCGGCCTCACACCGCTTCGCCTTTCGCAGCAAGGTCTCGCTGGCGGATATAAAAGACGAGCCGCTTTTGTGCGTCACACCGGACTCCTATATGGACATCCACATCAGGCGCATGTTTAAAGACGCGGGCTTGCAGCCCGGCATCTCGTATTCGCCGGACTATTCCGCGCTCGCGGCTGATGTTGCTATGGGCAAGGGCATCGCCATGGTCACCAAAATGCCGGTGGACGATAACCTCCTGTCCTATGTGGATATAGACGAGCCAAACGCCAAGCGGCGTATTCACCTGAGCTGGCCGACGAACCGAAAGCTCAGCGAAGCGACAAATCTGGTGCTCGGCCACATCCTTCAGATCAGCAGAAAGGACAATGCCCAGACGCTCGTGTTCTGACTGAATTTATCAACAACCCCGGGCTCGCAAGTTCGGGATGAAAATGAAAAATCCGAACCCATCTCCCACTTGGAAGATACGGTTCGGATTATCATGTTTTGGTCCGAGTGACTGGAGTCGAACCAGCGGCCTCTTGAACCCCATTCAAGCACGCTACCATCTGCGCTACACCCGGATATCGCCAAGTAATAATAGCACAGAGCCAAACTAAATGCAAGGGGTATTTTTCATTTTCAGCCTTTATCCGCCAAGACCGGCTCAGCGCGTGATGATTCTTCCCAAAACACGCTCGTGCGCCTCACGCTCTGAGAGATCGGAAAGCTCCGCAAGCTCAAACTCGCCGTATTTCCGCACAAGCGCCGTGCCGAGGATCCCGTCGCAGAGTGCCGGGTTTTTCGGCAGGAGCGGGCCGTGGCTGTAGCTGCCGAACACGTTTTTATATCGCAGACCCTCCGTGCCGTCCTCGCCGTTATTGCCGAAACCCTCAAGCACGCGGCCGAGCGGCTGCACACCCTCCCCGAGTCTTGTACGCCCGCTGTGGTTTTCAAAGCCCACAGCCGTGCCGAACTCGGTCTCAAACGCAAAATTTCCGATCATGCGCTCATCGGCCCCGATCGTGTGCATATCGACCGCGCCGATGAAATCGCAGCGCGCGCCCTGCACCGTCTCGTAGTAATTTCCCATGAGCTGATAGCCGCCGCAGATGCACAAAAACGTCTTGCCGTCCTCAACCGCCGCGCGAATGTCCGCTGACTTGCCGCGGGCAAGATCCTCCATCAAAAGCTGCTGCTCAAAATCCTGTCCGCCGCCGATGAAAAACAGGTCAAAGTCCGAAAGCGGGCGCTGCTCGCCGAGCGGAAGCTCGCAAATCTCGCAGCCGATGCCGCGCCACTCAAGCCGCCTTTTAATGCACAGCACGTTGCCGCGGTCGCCGTAAAGGTTCAGCACATCCGGATACAGATGGCAAATTTTAAGCATCGTCATTTCCAAAATTCCTCCTTGCCCTCGGCGCCCGCCAGCGTCTCCCGCAAGGGCAGCATCGCCGTGTAGGTCGGCAGTATACACACAGGCCCCGCGCAGTCGCCGATTGCGGAAATGAGCTCCGCCTCGTCCTTTATCAGGCGTACAGCCGCCTCGTCCGCACCGGCGTATTTGAGTCTCAGCCGCATGTCCTCGGCACGCCTGCCGGAAACTATGAGCGCGGGCGGCACCCGCCCCTCGGAAAACAGCTGCTCGAACGAGGCGTCCCAAATCCACGATACATCCGTGCCGTCCGCGACGTCGTCGTTCAGGCAGAAAACCGCCGTGACCTCACCGGGCAGCGAGGCGATATAGTCGATGCCGCGGTCACAGCCGGCGGGGTTTTTGACCAGTATCATGCGCGTCTCCACACCGTTTACGTCAAAGCGCTCCATGCGACCGAAGCCCGACTCGATCTGCGAGAGCGCCGAGACCGCAGGCCGCGCCGGAACGCCGAGCAGGGTCGCCGCGGCGAGGGCGGCGGCAGCGTTATAAAGATTATACGCCCCAGGCAGGCTCACCGCCGCGGGATATATCTCGCCGTCTATGCGAATTTCCGCGACGCTCGCGTCGGGTTGCAGGTCTAAAACCGAGACAATCGCGACCTCGGGCTCGTGCCGCTCAAAGCCGCAGCCCGGGCAGTGAAAGCCGCCCAGATGCGCGAAGGTGTGGAAGCTGTATTCATATTCAGCCCCGCAATTTATGCAGCGCGGCGCGTCGGAAACGGAAGCTGTGTCCTCCAGCGCTGCGTCCATGCCGAAAAAGCGCAGCCTGTCCGGCGCGCTCATGGCAAGCGAGGATGTCAGCGAGCAATCCGCGTTCAGGCAGAGCTGCGTCTCGGGCGAGCGGTCGAGCCCGGCGCGGATGCAGTCGAGCGTGTGCGTGACCTCGCCGAAGCGGTCGAGCTGGTCGCGGAAGATGTTCGTCACGACGACAACTGCGGGCTTGACCTCTCCGCAGACGCGCCTGAAGGCCGCCTCGTCGCACTCGATGACGGCAAAGTGCCGGCGCGGCTTTCCGAAAATGCTCGCATTTGCGGCAAAATCGGCGGCAATGCCCCGCTCGAGGTTCGAGCCGGAGCGGTTTGCAAAGAGCTCATGCCCCGCATCGCCCAGCATCCGCTCAAGCATCCTGCAGGTCGTGGTTTTGCCGTTTGTGCCGGTCACCATGACGCAGGTCACGCCTTTTGACAGTCTCGCGAGCATGTCCGGGCAGACGCGCAGGGCGAGCTTGCCGGGCAGAGCAGTGCCGCCGCGCCCCAAAATCCGGAGCGCGAGCCGCGTGAGCTTACATACTATAATTGCCAGGAAAAGTTTCATTTCATCACCAATTTGAGGCTTGAGCCCCGTAAATTACATTTTCATATGTTCGTCGCAGCCCGCGCCGGGCGAGCCGAACCCTTTATCGCCGGGTCTGTTCTACTCGTGCCGGAGGTGGTACTGGATGATATCCTCTGCCACCTCGCGTTTTTTGACGCAGCGATCCATGGCAGTTTTCACGATAAACCTGTGCGCGTCAGCCTCGGTCATGCCGCGCATTTCGATCAGAATCTGCTTGGCCTTATTGACAAGCCGTACTTCCTCAACCAGGGGCTTCACATCCTCATAATTGTGCATGTCATAACCTCCTTGCAGAGTATTCGCAAATAGAAAAACGCCGAAGTGGGCGGATTTTCATCCACCCACCAGAGTTTTTTTAGAGAAGAAGCGTTTGCCGTAAACCAGCAGGAACGCGGGGACGGCAAAGGCAAACGCACCGACCGTGTCGATCCATGCGTGCTGCTTCACAAGCACCGTCGAAACGCAGCAGAGCAGGGCAAGAACCGTGATGATCCAGCGCCACTTGCCCTTGAAAATATCACTGTCAAACACGCCCGCAATATCGCCGATGCAGCCGAGCACATGCATGCTGGGGAAGACATTTGTCGGCGTGTCCGCCGCCCAGATGAGCGACATGATCCAGGTGCCGAGGCTGTTTATCTCCATGTTCTGGGGTCTCAGATGCTGACCGT
Organism: uncultured Oscillospiraceae bacterium; assembly: GCA_964535405.1. Taxonomy (GTDB): domain Bacteria; phylum Bacillota; class Clostridia; order Oscillospirales; family Oscillospiraceae; genus Scatomorpha. Next base: position 75,183 of record CAZHUG010000002.1, read on the forward strand.
TCGGGACAAGAACGTCGAAGATAAGCGTCGCCGTGAGCACGATCATGTTGTAATACATCCAGCGCTTGAACGCGCCCTCATCCCTGATCATAGTCGGCACTCCGACCGCCACGAACAGCGGATACCACACGACATAGAAGATCGCGAAGAAGGGCACAAAGGGTATCATTGCGTCGAGCGCGGTATCCGTGACCCAGTAGCCTTCGGTCGGGGTGTTCGCCTCGATGAAGAAAAACGCGATTACGAATACGACAAAATATAAAGCCAGCAGGCAGTATTTATGTGTTTTAATAAAGTCAATTACTGTGCGAACGATGGAGCATTCCTCCCTAAAATACTAAAATCTCAAGCTCTGTCACGCAGACCCGGTCTTTGCTGTTTTTCTCGTCCTTGCACGAAGCTCCAGGATAAGGTCCCGTATCCGTTCCTCAAGCATCGTCATCACCTTGAGCGTCGGCCAGGCAAGCAGGGCAAAAACCACAAGAATCATGACCGCCGGAAGATCGAGCGCCGACAGCGTGAACAGATCCTTCAGCAGCAGCGCGCAGAGCACGAGTGCCACTGTGAGCATCACAATCATAAGCCGGCGCAGCGGGTTATATGGGATACAGAGCCTGTGCACTATGAGCAGACCGACGATGCTGAGCATGACGGTGCAGATCGTGCCCATCATGTCCTCACCGACCTTGAAAACAGTGCAGAACAAGATAACGCCGAGCACGAGAAAGAGATCCGTCGCGGCACCGGGCGCGGCCTTGTAGACGACGTTCGGCAAAAACCTTCCCTTGATGCGGTTCGCGCTCGGCTCCATGGCAAGTATGAAGCCCGGGATGCCGATTGTGACCGCGGAGACAAGACTCATCTGTGCACTGGTTACGGGATATGGCAAGGTGAAGATGAGCGAAATGAGCGCCAGCGCGAAGGAAAAGAGGTTCTTGACCAAAAACAGCGTGGCAGAGCGCTCGATATTGTTGATTACACGCCGGCCCTCGGCAACTACGGAGGGCATCGCGGCAAAGTTTGAGTCTAAAAGCACGATGTGCGAAACCTGACTTGCGGCGTCACTGCCGGAGGCCATCGCGATCGAGCAGTTGGCTTCCTTGAGCGCCAGCACGTCGTTCACGCCGTCGCCGGTCATGGCGACCGTGTGTCCGTCGGCCTTGAGCGCCTGAACAAACTTCCGCTTCTGATCGGGAGTCACACGACCGAAGACATTGTATTGCTCGACAGCCTCGGCGATCTGCTCGTCGGTCGCAAGCTCCCGCGCGTCTATAAAGCGCTCCGCGCCCTCAATTCCGGCGCGCTTTGCAACCTCGGATACCGCCAGCGCATTGTCGCCGGAGATGACCTTGACCGTGACCCCCTGCTGGGCGAAATAGCGGAAGGTCTCCGGCGCTTCGGCGCGGATTTTGTTTGACAGCAGCACGAGCGATATCGGCATCAGCTCACCGTCGAGCGTCTCATCCTCGGGCGAGCCGTCATACAGCGCTAAAAGCAGCACGCGGCAGCCCTTGGCGGAGTACGCGTCAATGCTCCCGGCAAATTCGGCGTAGCGTGCGCCGAGCAGAACATCCGCAGCGCCGAGCAGATAGGTCTCGTCCTCGTGGAATGACACGCCGCCATATTTCTTGGCGGAGGAAAACGGCATGGCGCAGATGGCGCTCTGCCTGGGCTCGCCCTCAAAATACACGCGCAGGGCCGCCATTGTGTCGTTATCGGCGCTCATGGACGCGACGTAGTCGGCCATTATGAGCCTGATATCGTCCTGCACAAATCGCTCCGGGCACAGGGGCACAATTTGATCCACAGTCATCTTGTTTTCCGTAACGGTGCCGGTTTTATCGACGCAGAGCACGTCCACCCGCGCCAGCGTTTCGATGCAGCCCATATCGTGAACAAGTGTTTTTTTCTGAGCCAGACGCACCACGCTTGTGGCAAGCGCCATACTCGTGAGCAGATACAGCCCCTCGGGAATCATGCCGATGAGCGAGGCAACCGTCGCTATGACGCCGTCGCTCACGGAGCGCTCGAGCCAGATGATCTCCTTAACCGCCATGAGAATGCCCAGCGGGATGATCGCGATGCCGATGACTGCGACCAGCTTTGACAGTGAGCGCATCATCTCCGACTTCTGCGGCGGGTTTGACTGCTTCGCCTCGATCGTGAGACGGCTGGCGTAGGAGTCCGCGCCGACGTTCGTGAGCCTTGCGCGGCATTCGCCGGAAACGACAAAGCTGCCTGAGAGCAGCTGCATGCCCCGGGTTTTTTTAATCTCGTCCGCCTCGCCGGTGATGAGTGACTCGTTGGCACTGCACTCGCCGGAGACGACCTCGGCATCGGCGTAAATCTGACTGCCTGCGGAGAAAATGACAATATCGTCGCGCACAAGCCCGGCTGTGCTTATTTCGTGAAGCTGCCCGTCGCGCATAACCTTCGCCTTTGGCGATGTTATGAGCGTGAGCTTGTCGAGCGCGCGTTTGCTTCGCAGCTCCTGAAATATACCGATTGCCGTGTTGGCAAACACGACGCCCAAAAATGTGGCGTTCTGCCAGGTTCCGAAAATCAGCACAACGGCAGCAAGCGCAAAGAACAGTATATTAAAGTAGGTCAGGGTGTTAGACTTTATTATCTGCCCGACGGTTTTGCCGGGCGGCTCAATCGGCAGGTTGCCCCAGCCGGCGTCCATGCGCTGCTTTGCCTCAATCTCACTGAGTCCGAGGCCCGCATCCGCGTGGATAATCGGCAGGTCGATCCGCTTCGGCGCTTCCATTTTAACTTTTTTCTTAAGTTGTATCATGTTGGCTATTCTACCACATTATGTACAAAAGTAGTAGTTAATTATTTGTTAAGTTAATATAGCTTTCCTCTTAAGACAGGGCCTTTTCCGGACAGCCCATCAGCTCCATGAGCTTTCTGGAGCGCGGCAGAATGCGCATCAGCGGCAGACCGAGCACGAACATGACACCCGCCTCCTCAACCGCTATCTGCGCCATGAATACGAGCCAGCCCGTGCCGAAGGCAAGGCCTGAGCTGAAGGCGATTATCGCGCCTATTACAGGTCCGTTCCAGACGACTGGCATCAGGCAGACAAAAATACTGCGCAGCCATGTGAGACTTCCCTTTTTCGTGATAGCGACGACGCACAGCGAGCTTGCAAGCGTCGCCAGTGAGCCAAAGACGATATCGATCACGCCATAGCCGCCGAGCAGGTTAGAAAGCGCGCAGCCCGCCCACAGCCCCCAGGCGGTGCAGGGCAGAAAGGCGGGCAGAATGCAAAGCGCCTCCGACACGCGAAACTGGACTATCCCGAAGGATATCGGAGCCAGCAGAATTGTAAGAGCGGCATATGCAGCGCCCACAAGGGCGGCGATGACGAGCTTTTGAGTGTTTGTTTTCATGTTTAATAAAACCTCCATTTTGATGTAGGCGGCTCGTTTAAAAAGCCTCACCCTGCGGGGTGTGGAAACCCGCACAGCCAATAAGATAGCACGCCGCACAGCGCTTGTCCATATATTTTTCGTGAAATATCCGGCACAGGCAGGCCCGCCGCAAGCTCTATATATAAGGTAAGCGCCTCAGTCTCTTTTGGAAAACAGGCAGCCGCAGTAATCCTGGCGGTACAGCCCAAGCTCACGTGCAAGCTCGATGCTGCGCTTATAACCCTCGCGCTTTTTGAAATCCGAGGGCAGAAAACGAACGCCGTGCTCCTCTGCAAGCTCCGCGCCGATATCGTTAATCCTCTCGGCGTCCTTGTGCGGCGAAACCGTCAGCGTCGTGGTGAAAAAGTCGAAGCCGCCCGCCGCCGCCCGCCGCGCCCCCTCCCCAAGCCTCAAGCGAAAACAGGCGGTGCAGCGCGCGCCGCCCTCCGGCTCGGACTCGAGCCCCTGCGCCGCTCTGGCGAAGCTCTCGCCGTCATATTCGCAGATCGAGAGCCCCGCTTGCGCAAAATTCTCCATTGCCTTTTTTTGGTGCGCGAGCCGCAGCTCATACTCCGCCCGCGGCTGAATATTCGGGTTATAAAAGAGCAGCGTGACCTCAAAATGACGCGTCAAATACTCCAGCACCCAGGTCGAGCAGGGGCCGCAGCAGCTGTGCAGCAGGAGCGTCGGCCGCCTGCCGCCGAGCGCCGCTATTATCTTATCCGTCTCAAGCTGATAGTTTTTCATGCCGCAATGATAACATAATATCACTTGACTTAAAAGAGGAAAAACGCTAATATTACGTATATTCAACAACTTTCGGAGGATGCAAAGCATGGACGACAGAACCACTAAAGAGCTATACTATCTGGGCATCGCAGATGCTGTTTTAAACCGCTCAACCTGCCTTCGCCGCAAATACGGGGCGATCATAGTCCGCAACGACGAAATTCTCTCCACCGGCTATAACGGCGCGCCGCGCGGCCGCCGAAACTGCACGGACATCGGCTCCTGCACGCGCGACAATCTGGGCATCCCCTCCGGCGAGCGCTACGAGCTCTGCCGCAGTGTACACGCCGAGGCAAACTGCATCATTTCCGCAGCGCGCCGCGATATGCTCGGTGCCACGCTGTATCTCGTCGGCAGAAACGCCAAAACCTCGGAGTTTCTCTCGGATACCATGCCCTGCGCCATGTGCAAACGGCTTATAATAAACGCGGGCATAACCCAGGTCGTCCTGCGCACGGCTGAGGACAGCTACGATGTCATACATACCCGCGAATGGGTGTTTAACGACGATTCCATGAATGTGTTGATATAATCTGCCTGGACTGGCAGAGCCAGTTTATAATGCCACATTTTTCAGAGCGGCTTTGCCGTTCTGAAAAACGGCGCCTTATAATGCCACATTTTTCAGAGCGGCTTTGCCGTTCTGAAAAACGGCGCTACGCTTTTTGTTTTCGCTTGCAAAGCAAGCTCAACAAGGCATTTGATCTAATTCGAGGCGGGCGTTGCCC
>CAZHUG010000003.1:0-17726 GCA_964535405.1 uncultured Oscillospiraceae bacterium
CGCGAAGAAAAAAAAGACGCCCTCGCCCACGCTGAAGTGGAGGCAATACGCGATGCCTGTGCGGCACGCGGAAACTGGAACCTCTCCGGCTGCTCGCTGTTTGTCACTCTTGAGCCCTGCCCCATGTGCGCAGGCGCGATCATAAACTCCCGCATAGCTACGGTGGTCTATGGCGCGAAGGAGGAGCACAGCGGCTCTTGCGGCAGCGTTATAAACCTGTTTGAAGAGCGCTACGGTCACAAGCCCGCAATATACGGCGGCGTTCTGCGTGATGAATCAGCGGCTCTGCTGCGCAGTTTTTTTGAGAGCATACGTCTTTAAAAGGGCGGCGCGCTGCGCCGCCCTTTTAAAGGCTGTTATGCCTTGACCGTTCCGTCGGGGTTAAACACCGGCAGGGATGCAAGGGTTATGATGTCTTCTCTGAACCGGGCGTCGCCCTCTGCCAGAACTGCCATCTTTCCGGCTATGATGCCTCCGGCCTTCGTGACGAGCTCCTCCATCCCGCGCAGTGAGTCTCCGGTGGAGATCACATCGTCAATGATGAGGATGCGCTTGCCGTTTAAAAGCAGAGCGTCGGCCGAATCGATAACCAGTTTCTGGATGTGCATGGTGGTGATAGAACGCACCTCTACCTCGAACACGCCGGTCATATAGGCCTTGGGGCCCTTGCGAGCGAGAAAATACTTCTCTGCGCCCGTCTGACGAGCCATTTCGTATAGCAGTGGTATGGATTTGGCCTCCGGTGCGATGATATAATCGTACTCCGGCGCCAAACGTAAAAGCTCAGCCGCGCAATGGACGGTAAGCTCGACATCGCCAAACATAACGAATGCTCCTATGTAGAGGTCGTCTGTGACCTTGCACAGGGGTAAATTACGTTTCATACCGGCAATGTCCATCTCGTATGTCATTTGCGGATTCCTCCTAATCTGATTGTGCCGTGCATAATGGCAGCATCTGCTCCCTTGGCCGGCACGAAGATAACATTACAATTATACAATAATACAACTTAAAATCAAGTGTCAAATCAGCTGTTTTTATGGCATTAGTAAAGGCACCCGCATATGCGGGTGCCTTTTGTCAAAAAGAGATGGGAAGGAAATGTAGAAAGTATGAAGGTTTTTTATATAAGCTCCCTATGGGTGGGGAGTCATTGGTTTTTAGCCATGATAGATATCTTCGCTTCCAATTTGGCCCTGGGGATATTCACCGGGCACCCCGCTCTGACCGGCCTGCCCGTCAGCATCTGTCTGCGGAACATATTCGTCCATCGTGACCGTCAGCGTCAGATACTCGCCGCTGCGCCAGACGGTGATTTCGACCGTATCACCGGCAGAATTGCCCTTGACCGCTGATGACAGCTCCTCGCGAGTATTTATAGCCTTATCACCGACCTGTGTTATTATATCGTAGAGCTTGATTCCTGCCTTATCTGCGCAGCTTCCGGCCTCCACCTTGTTTACATACACGCCCTGGGGCATGTTGTAATACTGAGATGTCATGACATCAATCGTCTGTCCGTTAACGCCAAGGTATCCTTTGCCGGTGACATAGCCGTTCTCCATGATGTCAGTCGCGATTTTCACGGCATCATTAATCGGGATCGCAAAGCTCAGTCCCTCTACTCCGGCCTCGGAGTATTTCGCCGTCACGACACCGACCACCTGACCCGAGGCATTGTACACGGGGCCGCCGGAGTTGCCGGAGTTTACCGCCGCGTCCATCTGGAACATGTTTAGTGATGTGTTTTCATCGGTTCTGATAACTCTGTCCGTGGCAGAGACAATGCCGCCGGTCATCGTGTATGCAAGCTCGCCAAGCGGATTGCCGATGGCATAAACCGTGTCGCCCACTGACAGCTCATCACTGTCGCTGAAGGTGACCGCGGAAAGTCCGCTTGCCTCTATTTTAAGTAATACGATATCATTTTCCTCGTCAAAGCCCACGATATCCGCCACATAGCTTTCACCCGAGAAGAGCATCACATTGACGTCGTAACCGCCCGTATAGGCGCTTTCTATCACATGGTAGTTGGTCAAAATATAGCCGTCTTCACTTATTATGAAGCCGCTGCCGGTAACTGATCCCGAGCTTATCATGCCGAAGACGTTTCGGGTGGTGATCTCCGTGCTTATACCAACCGTCTGTTCACAGCCCAGCGCATAAATATCCTTTGCGCTGATGGCATCTCCCGACGACTGCAGGCTGAGCGGAAGCGGGCTGATTATCGTATCCGGGCCGCCTGAACCGTCCGTAATCTGTAGCTCGTCGGCCGCTTTGTTGCCAACTGCGAAACCCACTGTGCCGCCGGCGACACCGCCGAGAAGCGCGCATATCATGCACAGGCTTGCAAGCCTAGCAAAGCTGAAGCCGCCGGATTTTTTGCCGCAATTTTCGCGTCTTGTCTTTTTTGGCTTTTCCTCCGGCACGTAATAGCGCTGAGGCTCGGTCAACTCGGACTCGGGCGTGAAGCTTGCGTCCGTATAATATTGATAATCGCTCTCCGGACGCTTAATATGATACTCTCCGTCCGGCTGCCCGTCGTTGGCGTCAATCGCCGCTGCGGGCTCATCCGGGTCACGGCTTGCCTCTGTGAAAAGCTCAGGCACATTCAAATCGTTGTTTGCTTCCGGGAATTTTTTCGGCTCGTCGCCGCTTGAGCTGACTTCTCTGTTCTCGTCATATTCGTCGTATGGGTACATGGTGTTTCCCTCCATGAATTTTGATTACAATATTATATTAGTCACACTTTATGACATTGTCATGAACAGAAACGAAAGAGTTTTTTAATTAAATACGCAGAAAATATGAACAACTCCCGGAAAAAAGCTCCGAGAGTTGTTTTTTTGTTGATATTTAGCTGATAAGCGCGGCAAACGTCTCTGTAATCGACGTCGCGATGTCCCGAATGGTCTCTGCAGCAAAGGGGTCTGAAAGTGCAGATTCTGCTATCGCCTCAGAATAGTAATACACCTCGGGGTCAATTGCAACGATGGTCATATACTCATCCACAGCATCCGCGGGAGAATCCTGAAGCAGTGAATACAGCTCCAGAGCCGGGATTGCGGATACGCCATAGCTTATATAGTAGAAGGGATACTGGAAGTTATGGACTATTCCCGTCCACTCGTACTCATAGCCCACATAGGGTGTATAGCCATATTCCTCATACAGCTGCTCGTATATCTCAAGCACGCGTTCATTCGTGAGATTCTCCTCTGCGTACACGCGCTGCTGGAACTCATCATACATTGCGCCGCTGACGATACTGTATACCATGCTCATAAGCAGGTCTGCCCGGACTATCTCACCGTTTTCCTCGCCAAAAATGTCATCGTAAAACAGCGTAAACAAAATCTCCATTCCCTGAGACTGAAGCTCGCACAAGTCGTTGTCTGACGTTCCGAAAATAAGGTCGGAGGGTATGTAGAAGGCGTTTAGAAAATGTCCGAACTCATGGAAGGTGTCGCTGTAATCATAATAGTCGCCATAAAGGGAGTTTATTACGTACGGCTCATTGTAGTAATAGAGCATTGTGGTGTAGCCTGTGTCCATTCTCTCATCGGAGAGCTCAAAGTCGTACAGCTCATACTCGAGCATGTATAAAAACGCCTCGTAGGCCTCGGTTGAGATATTTGGCAAAATCAGCTCCATTGCGTCGAGGATAGTTTCCTTCGAGCAGTCAATCTCGTCGGACGCCCATAGATCCCAAGTAATGTCGTAGACAGCAGATTCATATTCACGCATCACCGGCGCAAAATATTCCTTAATCGCCGACCAGAGCTCCTGGCTGTCCTGGGGAGAATAGTCTCTGGCATACAGGCTCCCATAGGCAAATTCTGCATAGCTGTCATAGCCGTACAGCTCCGCGAGCTCATTGCGCAAATCCACAAGCTCGACGAAAACATCAACTATCGCCTCATAATCCGGCTCGGTCTCGGATATGAGCGTGTAGTACTGCTGAACCAGAGTGCTCTCCTCCGACAGGCTCTCGGAATCCGTGCCGGATGTTGACGGATCGTACTGGCGCAGCCATTCGGTCTGCCACTCGGCAAAGCCCGAGCTCATGTATTCCGAATACTCAGAGACCGCAAGCGCGTGGAAGCAGTTCCAGTATTCATCCCAGGCTTTGTACCAGACGTCCTCCATATAGTCAAGCTCTGCGATAGTCTCAGCACTGTTTGGGTTGCGCGTATACTCCAAATCTGCCATGGTCAGCATGGTGTAGATGTAATAAAGCTGCCAGTAGATGGTCAAATCCGCGGAGTTAAAGTCCTCGGCTGTGCCACCGTTTTCTGCAAAATCATAAATTGCAGCTGCCGCCTCCTCAAAATAGCTGTACTCGTAGCGCTCATACTCCATATCTGAGTATGCCACGTCGTCGCGTATATTTTCATATGTAAAATATCGTTTCTCGAGGTCTATTCCGTAATCATTCGGTGGCAGGGGCGGCTTAGAGCTGGTTGATCCGGGCGTTTTTATTGTGTTGGGTGTGGACCCGGATCCACAGCCGGATATGCCCAACAGTAGTACAAATGCAAGTAGTATTGATATTGTCTTTTTCATATCTCTCTCCCGAAAATTAATAACCTACTATAACCTACTTCATATCCTCAGGTCAAGTGGGCATACTACGCGGGAAGAATGCAACTTTTTGCAAGGAGAGATAAATATGCACCATAACTGCGATAAACCCTTTGATTTCATCGATTCTCAGCACTTTACGCGCCGCCAGCTTCTGGATATAATTGAGCTCTCACTCAAAATAAAAAAATGCGTAGCCGTCGGTTATCATCCTCCCCTGCTTGAGGGCAAGACCCTGGGCATGATCTTCCAGCAGTCCTCCACCCGCACGCGCGTCTCGTTTGAAACCGCCATGCAGCAGCTCGGCGGTCACGCACAGTACATGGGTCCCGGCATGATCCAGCTCGGCGGTCACGAGACAGTCGGCGACACAGCCAAGGTTTTGTCCCACCTCGTGGACATTATTATGGCGCGTGTAATTGAGCACAAGACGATAGTTGACCTCGCAGAATCCTGCCGGGTGCCGGTTATAAACGGCATGAGTGACTTCAATCACCCCACTCAGGAGATCGGCGATATGTGCACAATTGCCGAAAATCTGCCGGCAGGCAAGTGTCTTTCCGACTGCAAGGTCGTTTTTGCCGGCGATGCGACTCAGGTCTGCGCCTCACTCGGCTTTATCACCACTCACCTTGGCATGAGTTTTGTCCAATACGGCCCCAAGACCCATCAACTCAGTGAACGGCACCAGTCGGTCATGGAGCGCAACTGCCGGGAAAACGGCGGCTCCTGGCTCGTGACGGACGACCGCGACGCCGTGCGAGGTGCCGATTTTATATACACCGATGTCTGGTACGGACTTTATGAGAGCGAGCTGCCCAAGGACGAACGTCTGCGCATCTTCAAGGATTATCAGGTCAACCGCGAGCTTATGCAGCTCGGCGCGCTGGGCTGCAAATTTATGCACTGTCTGCCCGCAACCCGCGGCGAGGATGTCACGGACGAGGTCGCAGACTCCGCCGCCTCACTCTGTTGGGAGCAGGCAGGAAACCGCCTGACAGCCATGCGCGGTCTGCTTGTCTATCTCACGCGCTACCAGAAACCCGGCTCAGATTTTGCTCAAGCCGCCGCTCAGGAGGAGCTTGAGTGCTTCATGTGTGATCGGGGCATCTGCTAGCCTTAGAAAGGGGATGCCTTATGGCTAAACAAAAGAAATTCCGCTTGATGGACGCCATACTCACCGTCATCTGCGTGGTATTCGTGGCGGAAGCCGCAGCGCCCGTAGCCGCATTGGGCAGTTCGCAGTATTTCTGGTGGCTGTTCATGATAATAGCATTTCTGCTGCCCTACGGCTTCATATCATCCGAGCTCGGCACCGCCTATAGCGGCGACGGCGGGCTGTACGACTGGGTCCGCGCCGCATATCCCGATGGGCGCATGGCAGGTCGGGTCGCGTGGTATTACTGGATTAACTTCCCGCTCTGGATGGCCTCACTCGCGGTTATATGCCCCGGGCTCCTAACTATTATAACCGGTGTAGAGCTGGGTGCCATTCCAACAGTCGCCATTGAGCTTCTGTTTATCTGGGCTGTTGTTTTCATCAGCTTCAACCCCGTGAGTGACAGCACCTGGATACTGAGCGGCTCGGCTGTCATAAAGGTTCTGCTCGCGCTCATAATGGGCGGTTTGGGCATCTACGGTGCAATTAAAAGCGGCACGGCAAACTCCCTAAACGTCGGCTCTCTCCTGCCAAACTTTAGTTTGACAAGTCTGTCGTATATCTCGGTAATTATTTTTAATTTCCTGGGCTTTGAGGTGATCTGCACCATGGCAGATGATATGGAAGAGCCTGATCGTCAAATTCCGAGAGCAATCATAACAGGCGGTATTGTGATTGCCGCCATTTATATCTTCTGCGCCTTCGGCATAGGTGTCGCCATTCCCGCAAACGAGATCAGCTCCGACACCGGATTGCTCGACGCTATGAGTCTCATCACCGGCGACACAGGCGGAATTTTCATCAGAGCCATGGCTCTTCTGTTTCTTCTGACCCTTTTGGGCAACATGATTTCGTGGTCATTCGGTGTAAACTCCGTGGCAGCCTACGCAGCCGACAGAAATGACCTGCCGCGCGTCTTCACCAGGCGCGGCAAAAACGACATGCCCAACGGCACCGCCGTGATGAACGGCCTCGTCGCCTCTATTGTCATCATAATCGGCGCGCTCATGCCCAACTCCGACCTGTTTTGGAGCTTTTTTGCGCTCAATCTGGTCATGTTCCTGCTGAGCTATCTGCCCATCTTCCCTGCCTTCCTTAAGCTTCGGGAGACAGACCCGGACAGACCGCGTCCCTTCCGCGTCCCCGGGGGCCGTGCCTTTCACAAGGTCATCGCCATCCTGCCGATGCTGCTGATCGTCATATCCATCATCTTTACGGCAGTTCCGCTGTCCTTTGACCGCGAGACGCTGATCTCTGTTCTGCCAATTACGATCGGAAGCATCGTTTTTATTGTTCTGGGCGAAATTATTATACGCGTTTGTGAAAAACGCAAGCTATATTAAAGGAGAGCAGTACTATGGCAAAACGAATAATTGGTTCCACACCCAAAATAGACGGCTACCGCATGCCCGCGGAATTTGAGCCGCAAGAACAGATCTGGATGCTCTGGCCCGGGCGCAACGACAACTGGCGCGACGGCGGCAAGCCTGCCCAGCGTGCCTTTGCGGAGGTTGCAAAGGCAATTTCCCGTTTCGAGCCCGTGACCGTCTGCGTCTCTGCCTGCCAGTATCAGAACGCCCGCGCTCAACTGCCGGGCGAAATCCGCGTGGTCGAGATGTCCAACGACGACGCGTGGATTCGTGACTGCGGCCCCACCTTCCTCATTGACGACAAGGGCGGCCTGCGCGCCGCCGACTGGACCTTCAACGCCTGGGGCGGTCTGCATGACGGACTGTATTTCCCCTGGGCAAACGACGATCAGGTCGCGCGAAAGGTCTGCGAGATCGAGGGCGTGGATTCCTACCGCACCGAGGGCTTTGTGCTTGAGGGCGGCTCCTTCCACGTCGACGGCGAGGGTACCGTTCTCACCACCGAGATGTGCCTGCTGTCCGAGGGTCGCAACCCGGATATGGACAAGTCCGCAATCGAAAAAATGCTCCGCAACTACCTAAATGTCGAGAAAGTGCTCTGGATAAAGGACGGCATTGACCCAGACGAGACTAACGGACACATTGACGACGTCGCCTGCTTTGTGCGTCCCGGCGAGGTGGCTTGCATATGGACAGACGACAAGTCCCATCCCTTCTACGAGGTGGCCGAGGCCGCCTTCCGCACGCTCTCGCAGGCGGTTGACGCAAAGGGGCGCAAGCTCAAGCTTCACAAGCTCTGCCTCACCAAGGAGCCTGTGCTGCTTCAGGGTGCGGAGACCATCGACACCGTCGAGGGAACCCCCCCGCGTGAGGATGGCGAGGTTTGCATTGCCTCGTATATGAATTTTTTGATCGTGAACGGCGGAATTATACTGCCGCAATACGGCGACGAGAACGACGCCCTCGCGATAAAGCAGGTTCAGGAGATGTTCCCCGACCACGAGGTTGTCGGCGTTCAGACCAAAGAGGTCGCGCAGGGCGGAGGAAACATTCACTGCATAACCCAGCAGCAACCCTGCCGCAAAGCCCGTTAGTGTCAGAAAATCTATAGTAAATAGCTTATACCAAGGCCGGGCAGAGCTCACAGCTTTGCCCGGCCTTGTGGTGAAAGGAGCATTTATGTCACGTATAGTAATCGCCTTGGGCGGAAACGCGCTTGGCAGCACTCCCGAGGAGCAGCGGCGGCGCATTGACGCGGCCGCTCCCTCGCTTGTCGGTCTCATTAAGCAGGGGCATGAGATAATCGTAAGTCATGGCAACGGCCCGCAGGTCGGCATGATAAAGCTCGCGTTTGACATCGCGTCTGAGCGCTCTGACAAGGTTGCACCCTTTCCCTTGCCGGAATGCACGGCGCTCAGTCAGGGCTACATCGGCTACCACCTGCAAAACGGAATTTTGCGCGAGCTGCGTCGTGAGGGTATGCCCTGGAGAGTCGCAAGCGTCGTAAGCCAGGTTGAGGTCAGCCCCGATGATCCTGCATTTTCAAACCCGACGAAGCCCATCGGCGCATTTGTCACAGAGGTCGAGGCCCAGCGCAGCATGCTCGAAAATCCGGGCGTGGTTTATAAGGAGGATTCCGGTCGCGGCTGGCGGCAGCTCGTAGCCTCGCCAAAGCCCATCGATATTGTCGAGAGCGCCTCAATTTTAAACCTGCTGGATGCCGAGTTTATCGTCATCGCCTGCGGCGGAGGCGGCATCCCGGTCATAAAGCGCGGCAAGGGCGACTATGAGGGCGTTTCTGCCGTAATAGACAAGGATTTAGCCGCCGCGCTTCTGGCAGAGACTGTTCAGGCGGATATTCTCTTCATCCTGACCGCAGTTGAGCGGGTCTGCATCAATTTTGGCAAGCCCGATCAGTTTGAGCTTGCCACAATGACCCTCGGTGAGGCAAGGCATTTCATACAGGAGGGGCAGTTCGCCCCCGGCAGTATGCTGCCGAAGGTCGAGTCCGCCATGAGCTTTGTAGGTAGCGGCTTTGGCCGCCGCGCGGTCATCGCCTCGCTGGAAAAAGCACCGCTGGCCATGAAGGGTGAGAGCGGCACCGTTATCCTATAAATAAAAACAGCGGACGGCTAAAAACCGTCCGCTGTTTTTTTATGCGCGCGCTGCTTTGCGCTGGATTAGCTTTACGATCTCCACGATGGGAATAACGCAGACGGCAAAGCCGAGTGCTATGGCGTACTCAGTAAGGTTAATTGAGGTGAAGCCGAAGGCGTTGGCAAGCAGGGGAAGCTCGCACACGAGCGTCGTTGCAAGCAGACTGCCCAGCGCCGCCCAGTTTAGGGTCTTGTTCACGGTCTTGAGAGTGAACAGGCTGCCCCGCTGTGAGCGCATATTGAAGCTGTGGCAAATCTCAGCCATGCTCATGGTGAGGAAGGCCATCGTTGTGCCGTCGGCACTGTTGGCAATTTCCCAGACGCCGGACTCCATGAAGTGACCGACGAAATAGGAGATGAGCGTCAGCACAGAGACGACAACGCCCTGATAGGCGACGTCCACACCCATGCCGCCGGAGAAGATTCCGGCTTTTGCTTCGCGCGGCTTGCGCTGCATGATATCCGCCTCGCCCTTTTCCATGCCCAGTGCGAGGGCAGGGAAGCAGTCGGTTACGAGGTTAATCCACAGTAGATGCACCGGCTGCAGAATGGTGAAGCCCATGATCGTCGCGACGAAAATACTTATGACCTCAGACATGTTGGAGCCGAGCAGGAACTGAATCGCCTTTCGGATATTGTCATATATCCGCCTGCCCTCTTCAACCGCTCCGACAATGGTCGCAAAGTTGTCGTCAGCCAGCACCATATCCGCGACGTTCTTTGTGACATCCGTGCCGGTGATGCCCATGCCGACGCCGATATCGGCGGTCTTTATGGACGGCGCGTCGTTGACTCCGTCGCCTGTCATCGCGGTGACGTGGCCTGTGTTCTGCCAGGCCTTGACTATCCTCGTCTTATGCTCGGGCTGTACGCGTGCATAGACCGCGATGCTCTCAAACTCGCGCATGAAGGTATCGTCGTCCATGGCGTCAAGCTGGGCGCCTGTTATTGCGTGACGTCCGTCGACCAATATGCCGAGCTCCTTTGCAATCGCAACCGCAGTATCGATATGGTCGCCGGTTATCATGATGGGGCTGATTCCGGCGCTCCTGCACTCTTCAATCGCGTCTTTAACCTCGGGACGCACGGGGTCGATCATGCCGGTCAAGCCGACGAAGCAGAGCTCTATCTCCAGGTTCTCGGGTGAAAAATCAGTCGGTGCATCCTTCCACCAGCGGGCGGCGGCGGCAAGAACGCGCAATGCACGGTCCGCCATGCCCTTGTTGGCGGAGAGGATTTCAGTCCGTTTTTCCTCCGTCATCGGCAGAATCTCGCCTTTTTCCATATAGGACGTGCAGCGCTTCAAAACCTCGTCCGGCGCGCCCTTTGTATACTGAACAACACTGCCGCCGGAGAGATGTACGGTGCTCATCATCTTGCGCACGGAGTCGAAGGGTGCCTCGCCGATTCGGGGGGCGCAGGCCTTGAGGTCATCCTTATCCAGTCCGATGCCATGGGCGTAGTTCACGAGCGCACACTCGGTGGGCTCGCCAACCGCCACGCCGTTTTCGTCCTCCTCCGCATCGGAGCAGAGGCTCATCGCAGTCGCGAGCAGGCTCTCATCCGAGCTGTGGTGATCGACGACGGTCATCTTGTTCTGGGTCAGAGTTCCGGTCTTGTCCGAGCAGATTATCTGGGCACAGCCCAGTGTCTCAACGGCTGTGAGTTTGCGGATAATGGCGTTGCGCTTTGACATATTGGTGACGCCGATCGACAGAACCACCGTGACGACTGCCGCAAGTCCCTCGGGAATCGCCGCCACGGCCAGGGATACCGCGATCATGAACGACTCGAGAACCACATCGGTGCTGAAGCCGCCCGCGCGGATAAGCTGAATGGCAAAAATGACAACGCAGATGCCCAGAACAAGCCAGGTCAGAACCCTGGAAAGCTGGGAAAGCTTTATCTGCAGAGGGGTCTGCCCCTCCTCGGCACGGGACAACGCATCTGCAATCTTGCCCATCTCGGTGCCCATTCCGGTTCCGGTTATAACTGCCGTGCCGCGTCCGTAGACAACTGTGCTGCCCATATAGATCATATTCTTCCGGTCGCCCAGAGGCACATCGGCGGCATCCTTGAGGTCAATAATATCAATAAACTTATTTACAGGAACGCTCTCACCCGTCAGGGCAGCCTCCTCAATCTTCAGGCTGGCGCTCTCGATAATGCGTCCGTCAGCCGGCACTGCGTCGCCTGCCTCCAGAAGCACCACATCGCCCACAACAAGCTCCGACGACTGCACGACTGCCACCTTGCCGTCGCGAAGCACGCGGCTTGTAGCGGCGCTCATGGCCTGCAGGGCTTCAATGGCCTTCTCGGCCTTGTTCTCCTGATATACGCCGAGAACGGCGTTTACGATAACGACAAACAGGATGATTATAACATCCGCAATGCCCTCGCCTGCGTAGATGGAGGTGACTGCACTAATCGCGGCAGCCACAAGCAGGATGATTATCATGGGGTCTGCCATCTGTTTGAAGAACTGCTTTAGTATCGAGTCCTTCTTCGCGGCCTCCAACTCATTTTTTCCGTCGCGCTCCAGCCTTTTTGCGGCTTCGGCGGCGGTGAGACCGGTTTGGGAACTGTCTACCTCGCGCAATACCTCCTCAGAATCCTCGCAATAAAACTTCACTATCAATCATCCTTTCATAATAAAGCAAAAACTCATGGATAGGCTTAGCCTATCCATGAGTCTGGTCTTTTAATGCAAGCCAGGCAAAAAAATTGCCAGGATTGTTGACTTGCCGCCGCATATTTGCGGCTGACTACTCCCCCACGGGTTTTTACACCATACCATCAGCCGACTTAAATGTCAAGATTTAATCGAAACTCAGCCGAAAAACTTGTTGTGAATTGCCTGAACTGCCTGATCGGCATAGGGTTTCTCGATCAGAACTGAAACCTTGATTTCAGAGGTGGAGATCATCTGGATGTTAATTTTCGCGTCATAGAGCGCCTCAAACATGAGCGCCGCTATGCCGGACGCACTCATCATGCCCGCACCGACAATGCTGACCTTGCAGACGTTTTTGTCAACGCTCAGGTGGTCGAAGCCGATGGACTCCTGAAGCTCGCCCAGAGCCTCGGCCGCCGCCTCGGCATCATCAAGCGGAACCGTGAAGCTTATATCGTTTGTGCCCTCCTTGCCGTAGGACTGGAGGATTATATCGACGTTTATTTTCGAGCGTGACATGGTGTTGAACACGCGGAAGGCGACGCCCGGCTCATCAGGGACACCTACAACCGCTATTCTTGCCACATTATTGTCTCGGGCTATACCGCTTATCTTCATTTCTTCCATCTTTTTCGCTACCTCCTTCACTTTTGTTCCAGGTTTTCTGACATAGCTGGAGAGAACCTCAATCACGACGCCGTATCTCTTTGCCAGCTCAACCGAGCGGTTCATAAGCACCTGCGCGCCCAGGCTCGCCAGCTCCAGCATCTCGTCATAGGTAATTTCGTCAAGCTTTCTTGCTTTTGGAACCTTACGGGGATCGGCTGTGTAAACACCCTCGACGTCTGTGTAAATCTGGCACTTGTCTGCGTGCAGAACCGCGCCTATCGCCACGGCTGTGGCATCCGAACCGCCGCGGCCGAGCGTGGTTATGTCCTCGTTTCGGTCTATGCCCTGAAAACCCGCCGTAATTACTATGCGCCGCTTATCAAGCTCGCGGCGTATGCGCTCGGTGGACACGCGCATGATGCGCGCGGCACCATACGAGGTGTTGGTCTCCAGCCCGACCTGCCAGCCGGTCAGGGACACCACAGGCAGTCCCATGGCCTCCAGAGCCATGGACATGAGTGCAACCGACTGCTGCTCGCCTGTGGCCAGAAGCACATCCATCTCCCTTTTCGAAGGATTGGGGTTGAGCTCATGCGCCCTTTCAATCAGTTCATCTGTCGTATCACCTTGAGCTGAGAGTACGACGACGACGTCATGCCCCTCAACATAAGTATCAGCAACTATTCCGGCTACGTGCCGGACTCTTTCGGCACTTGCTACAGAGCTACCGCCGAATTTTTGTACAATTAGCACGGGATTGTCCCCCTATTTTTACAGGATATTACTTACATTCTATGCGCCGCGGCCCTTTGTTGGAACGCAATTTAGTCTAAAACACGGTAGCTTGCGCGCACATCCATGCCGGCTGTTTTTTCTGAGAGCGCCTTGCCGGTCATATAGCTCGTTATAAAGGCATATTCATCAGCTGCGGCAGTCTGTGAGCCGATGAAACGCACACCGCTGAAGGCGGCACCAATTTCACCAAGTGATGCGCCCGTGCGAACCATCCAGCGGCAGGAGAGGTTATCCGGCGGGGTCACATAGCCGGGTTCAGAGGGCCACCAGCCCATATATGTGCGTGTCGATGCGTCGCGGACACAGTCAATGATATCCGCCGCGACAGCGCTCGCCGTCGGCAGCGCTCCGGCACCCGGGCCGAAGAACATCGCCTCGCCCACCGCGTCGCCCTTGACGGATACGCCGTTCATCACCCCGTCCACATTGGCGAGGGGATTGCTTTTTGAAATGAGATGCGGCGCAACAAAGGCTGTGGCAGAGTTTGGTCCCGTGCGCATGGCGCGTCCCAAAAGCTTTATCTTGTATCCCAGCGTCCTTGCACATTCAATATCCGCGGAGCTTATCTTCGTGATGCCCTCCGTGGTTATTGCGCTGGGCGGAATATTTTTTCCGAAGCAGAGATCGGCAAGGATGCAGATCTTGCGCCCGGCATCGATTCCCTCGACGTCAGCCGTGGGATCAGCCTCGGCATAGCCCTTCTCCTGAGCCTCGCGCAGGGCCAGCTCAAAGCTTTTTCCGAATTGAATCATCTCTGTGAGAATATAATTTGTTGTACCGTTCAATATTCCGCACACGGAGCTTATTTCATTTGCCGCGAGATCCTGGCAGATCGGCCGCAAAATCGGGATGCCGCCGCCGACGCTCGCCTCGAAGAGGAAATTCACGCCCTTGTCCCTCGCGATGCCTGTCAGCTCAAGACCCTTTTCCGCAACAAGCTCCTTGTTCGAGGTCACGACGTTCTTTCCCGCCAGCAGACAGGTCTTGACATAGTCGTAGGCAAGTGTCGCACCGCCTATGCACTCGGCGACAACCGCAATCTCCGGATCGCTCGCTATTGTATCTATGTCGTGGACTATCAGCTCAGCAAACTGGTGCTCCGGCCTTGCGCGCCGACAGAGAATATATTTCAGCTCAATCTCCTGTCCGGCCCTGCGGGCAATCAGCTCCCTGTTCTTCGTGAGAACCTCTGCCGTGCCGCCGCCTACAACCCCTATACCTAAAATTGCAACTTTTACCATTATATATAATATCCTTTCACATTCTATCCAGCAAGAGCGTTGAAACGAATAACGCCCGGAAGCGCACGCACACCGGCGATTAGCTTGTCAGTTCCGACCCGCATATTCTCCGTTGTGGCAGAAATCGTCACCGGTGCAGCGCCATTTGTAGGTATGCTCTGGTTTATTGTCAGAATATTTGCGCCGGTCTCGGCAAAAATAGCAAGTAGGGAGGAAAGAACGCCCTTTCTGTCCCGCAAGAGCGCTTGAAAGGTTATGATGTCGCCGCTTTTCATATCTTGAAACGGCGATATTGAATCCTTGTATTTATAAAAAGCACTTCTGCTGATACCCACGCGCTCCACTGCATCAGCCACCGTTCTGGATTCACCCGTCTCAAGAAGTTTTTTTACCTCCGCAACCTTGATGAAAACCTCCGGCAATACTCCCGCCTCTACGAGATAGTATTTCGGCTTGCCTTCAGGCATTAAGACCGCCCCTTTCCGTCCGCATTAGGCGGGCGATTGTTTCTGTGTTGAATACACTAGTTATACCATATCCACGCCTCGCATACAAGAGGCAGTTTTGAAAAAACATTCTGTCTAATTAGGCGATTTTTGCAAATATGTGACAAAGGGAGGGCGGCAGGTATGACTGGGCGGCTGGAAAAATATATACAATGGGCTCTATGTGCGGCGCTTTTGCTGGGCGCGGCATGGTTTATTCTGCGCTATTTGCTCGTCTGGTGCGCGCCCTTTATCGTCGCGATATGCGTTGCCGCCATGATGGAGCCGGGTGTTCGCTTTCTTACAAAGCGCGGCTGGCCCCGCAGCGGAGCTTCAGGAATCTGGTCACTGGCTGTACTCGGTCTTCTGGCAGCAGCCACGGTATATATTATCTCCCGTTGTGTCGTCGAAATAACTGAGCTTGCCGCCGCGACACCGCAATTTCTCGAGCAGTTGAGCCAGACTCTCACGGGACTTGAGGGCAGGTTTCTCGGCTGGATAGACGGTGCCGGCGGGGCCGCGGCTGATTTTCTTGAGTCTTCGCTCGCCTCACTGACCGAGAGCCTGTATAAACTGCCGGCTATATTATCCGAAAAATTGCTCGGGCTCGTTGGCTCGCTGGCACAGAACAGCCCCGACATACTGCTTTTTTCTGTCACCACGGCAATCGGGGTGTATTTTGTTTCGGCCTCATGGCCGGATATCTACACATTTATACGCAAGCAGATACCTGCCCGCTTTCACAGCCGGATGCGCGATGCGAAAAGTGATTTTCGTGAAACGATCAGCAAGTTTCTGCGTGCACAGCTTCTTCTGCTTATCATGACCTTTGCAGAACTGCTCATCGGACTGAATCTGCTGCGTGTGAAGGGGGCTGTGACTATTTCACTGGTCATAGCGCTGGTGGATGCGCTGCCGGTTCTGGGGGCCGGCACTGCGCTGATCCCCTGGGCACTGTACTGCCTGCTGGTAGGAAATGTTCCCCTGGGCATCGGCCTGCTCATCACCTACGGTATTATAACCATTCTGCGAAACTGTGTGCAGCCCAAGCTCCTGGGTGACCAGATCGGCCTGCATCCGGTTGTTTCGCTTGCCTCGCTCTACATCGGCTGGTGCGCCTGCGGTATTGCGGGCATGCTGCTGTTTCCGCTCGTGGCTGTGACCGCAAAACAACTTAACGACAGAGGCGTTATACACATATATAGGAGAGATTAAAAATGTTAGGATTCTTATGGAGCATTATCGCGGGTGCGGCAATGAGCATTCAGGGCGTCATGAACACCCGGCTAGGGGAGGGCATCGGCACTATGGAGGCCAACGCCTTTGTGCAGTCAACGGCCGCGGTTTTGTCATTCGGTGTTCTGATCTTTTACCGGACAGGCTCATTTTCAAAGCTCGGCGAGGTTCACTGGCTATACTGGCTGGGCGGCTTACTCGGGCTTGTCATAACCGTGACCGTCATGCTGGGTATAGGTGCCTTGTCACCCACAGTCGCCATTTCCACCATTCTTATAAGCCAATTATTAGTGGCGGCTCTCATCGACGCCTTCGGTCTGATGGGTGCGGAGAGGATTTCCTTCGGCTGGACAAAGTTTGCCGGACTTGCTCTCATGATATGCGGAATGCTGCTGTTTAAAAAATAGGACAATAATAAATGCTCCTCTGATTGCATGCAATCAGAGGAGCATTAAAATTTAGCTAAACGCAGTCAGCGGGTCAATGAGTCTTTACATACTCCATGCCGGCCTTGAGAGCCTTTATGTTGCCCTCGAGGAATCTGGCCTTCTTCTCGCCCATCTCGGTGCGGATGGCCTCGATTACAGTCGCCTCGTCAACAACGTCGGATTTCTTGGCAAGATATGCGCCCAGGAAAACCACGTTTGCGCCCTTGGGATTGCCGATTTCCTCAGCGATATGGTTGCAGGGCACGTAGACGACATCGCAGTCGCCATCACGGCTGGACTTTTCGTCGATAATGCTGCTGTTAACCAGAAGCAGTCCGCCCGGTCTTACAAGATCCTGGAACTTAAGCATAGAGGGAAGGTTCATTGCCAGAACGCTGTCCGCCGAAGAAATCATCGGGGAAGCAACCGGTCTATCGGAAACGACGACTGAGCAGTTGGCTGTGCCGCCGCGCATCTCAGGTCCGTAAGACGGCAGCCATGAGACATGCTTTCCGGACTGCATACCTGCCTCGGCAAGAAACTTACCGACGAGCAGCATGCCCTGTCCGCCAAAGCCTGCAAATACGCATTGTTCTTTCATATTATTCGGCCCCCTTATCCTTGTATACTCCCAGCGGGTAATAAGGCATCATGTTTTCCTCAAGCCACTTAACAGACTCGACAGGAGACATGCCCCAGTTTGTCGGGCAGGTGGAGAGAACCTCGATTATGTTCAGGCCCTTGCCTTCCATCTGGTTTGAGAATGCCTTTTTGATGGCTCTCTTGGCCTTGATGATGTTGGCGTTGGTGTTAAGAGCAACACGCTCGGCATAGTAAGTGCCGGGGATCTGAGAAAGCATTTCGCAGACCTTCAAAGGTGATCCGGACCATTCCTCGCTACGGCCATATGGGCTGGTAGTGGTCTTCTGACCAACGAGGGTGGTAGGTGCCATCTGACCTCCGGTCATTCCGTATATTCCGTTGTTTAT
>CAZHUG010000003.1:17736-80012 GCA_964535405.1 uncultured Oscillospiraceae bacterium
CGTTGGTGCCGATAGACGCCAGGTCACCGTCACCCTGATATGTGAACACGCAGGTATCGGGATGCACGCGCTTGATTCCTGTTGCGACTGCGGGTGCGCGGCCATGGGCGGCCTCGAACATGTCGCAATTAAAATAGTTGTAAGCAAAGACAGAGCAGCCGACAGGTGCAACGCCGATGATATTGTCAGTCAGGCCAAGCTCCTCGACAGTCTCTGCGACCAGGCGGTGTGCTATGCCGTGATGGCATCCGGGGCAATAGTGGAACACCGCATCGGACAGCATACTGGTTTTTTCAAATACTACGGCCATTACAGTTCCTCCCTCATGCTGAGCAGCTTATCTCTGATCTCCTCGGAAGTGGGCATATGGCTGCCGTAACGACCGTAGAAATCGACCTTCTGATCTCCGTTAATTGCAAGCTTCACGTCCTCAAGCATCTGTCCTGCGTTGAGCTCAACGTCCAGAACCGCCTTGACGCCGGGGGCGACGGCTGCATCGTGGAGAGCATCATACGGGAAGGGCCAGAGAGTGATGGGACGGAAGAGGCCAACCTTGAAGCCCTGCTCGTTGAGCTCGTCAATTGCGGACTTGCAGATACGTGCAACAGTGCCGAAGGCAGTGACGACGATCTCGGCGCCTTCCATGTTGTATGCTTCGTAGCGGATCTCGTTTGCTTCTATCTTGCGATAGTTGGCCTGAAGACGCTCGTTGAGCCCATCAAGCTCCTCGACGCTGATGTACAGGGAGTTGATGACTGCGCGCTCAGACTTGTTCTTGGGGTTCTTGCCGTTTGCAGCCCAGGGCTTGGCTTCATAGTCAACCTTGAAATCTATCATCTCGGGCAGGGTGACAGGCTCCATCATCTGGCAGGTCATGCCGTCAGCTGCGATCATGACTGCCGTGCGATACTTCTCAGACATCTCAAATGCGAGCTGCATCATGTCTATGGACTCCTGCACGGAGGCCGGGGCGAGAACTATCAGGTGATAGTCGCCGTGTCCGCCGCCCTTGCAGGCCTGGAAATAGTCGGCCTGACCGGCCTGGATGCTGCCGAGACCGGGGCCGCCGCGCATAACGTTCATGATTACGCAGGGAAGCTCGGAAGCGGCTATGTAGGATATGCCCTCCATCTTCAGGGATACTCCGGGTGAGGAGGAGCTGGTGAGAACACGCTCGCCGGTACCTGCTGCGCCGTAAACCATATTTATGGCTCCAACTTCGCTCTCGGCCTGCAGGAAGCAGCCACCGATTTCAGGCATACGTGCGGACATATACTCGGGGATTTCAGTCTGGGGTGTGATGGGGTAGCCGAAGAAATAACGGCAGCCGGCACGAATTGCGGCCTCCGCTATGGCTTCACTGCCCTTCATAAGAGTCAATGCCATGTCTAAGTTCCTCCTATTCCTTCTCGATGCGGATAGCAATATCCGGGCAAGTGCGGGCGCAGGACGCGCAGGCGATGCAGGCATCCATATCAGTTATCTCTGCCGGATGATAGCCCTTTGCGTTCAGCTTAGCTTTAGAGATCTGCAGAAGATTTTTTGGACAGGCTCTTACACAAAGCCCACAGCCCTTGCAGAGCTCCTCGTTGATCGTAAGTTTGACCATGCTGCTACCTCTTTTCCTTATATTGACATTACAATGCACAGTTTTTACAGACCCTCTCTTGTGAAAGTCTCCCAGTCGCGGTGCATGAAGGTCTCGATATTCAGTGGCGTTCCAATAAATTTGGGGTCATGTCCCTCAGCCATGAACTGTTCAAGCAGCTCGGGACGTCCGGATGTGTAGAGCACCGGGGTACCGGTACGCTCGGAGGCTTCCTTTATAACCTCATAGCCGTCACGCAGATCGTCAGGTCCTGCCATACGCGCCAGATTCGTATTGTTTACGAAGCCGGTGACCTTCTGGCGGGAGTGCTTCTCCAGCTCATGCATGAGGGAGATGAGTCGCTCCGGCGTGCCTGCCATGGGTCTGCGTGTATTGACGACGTTCAGAACCGTGACACTACCCTCCGGAAGCTCGGCAAAGTCCTGATAGTAGCGTCCCAGGGCCGTTGCTCCGGCGGGGTCTCCGCCGACATCGAATATTACCAGATCCCAGTCCAAAGCGAAAGCCGAGGACACTGCCGCCGGAACAGAAAGCGTCTCAACGCTACTGTTGACGAAGTTGGGCGATACCAGACGAATTTCGTGTGACTTTATGAGGTTTCCTCTGTCGGTAAGGCGGAAGTAGGTGTTGATCATATCCAAGTCAATGAGCTCGACCTTTTTTCCTTCTTTTGCCGCGTTGAGGGCAAAGTTAAGCGCAAGCTCGGTTTTGCCACTGCCGTAGTTTCCTATTAGGACTATGACCTCTTTCATAATATCAGGCTACTCTCTTATTGTTCTTTATACTGTACGTCGTAGTTGTCCTGGATGCAGCGGATTACAGTGGACAGAACGTCGCAAGTGGGGGTGGGGATGCCGAACTGCTTGCCATAGTCAGAGATGGCACCGTTGAGGGTATCGATCTCAGTGCGATACTTCTTCCAAAGTACGTCCTGAGCCATTGACGGATAGTAGTCAGAGATGTTATCAACAATGTGCTTGTGATCTGTGTCGATGAACTCCTGGGTGTCAAGGTTTACGCCCTTTGCGCGTGCAACGGCACAGCACTCAGCGATGACGTCGTGGAACAGCTTCTTGCCAAACTCGTTTGCCTCGACCTGGCCTATCTTCAGGCGGGTAACGGCGCAGACGGTGTTGACGGTGCAGTTGACGACGACCTTCTTCCACAGGAAGGGCAGGACCTCCTCGCGGAACACGGCCTCGCAGCCGCCCTTGTTGTAGCAGTCTTCCATGTGCTTACCGGCAGCAACAGTGATCTCGTTGTTCTCAAGTGCGCCGAAGTTCATGATGACGCCTTCACTGGGGGTGGAGATGCAGCCGCCGGGGCCGTCCAGTGATGTGCCGATGACGCCGGAGCCGATCATGCAGCGGGAAGCGGGATAGTACTTCAGAAGCTTGTCATCGTTGCCGAGGCCATTGATGAGGGAAACAAGAACGGTGTCGGGTCCGATGCAGGGCTTTGCGCCCTGAATGGCACTCTCGAGCTGGTTTGCCTTGGTCATGAAAATGACGATATCCATGATTCCAATATCATCGGCAGTATAAGCGGTCTTAAAGCCTGTGAGTTGGCAGGTATCGTCGGGGTAGATGGTGAACTTCATGCCGTCGGCGGCAACCTTGTCCATGTGCTCCTTATAGGGGTCGACCAGGGTCATGTCTGCTCCGCCCTTGCGGAGATACGCAGCAAAAACGCTACCTGCCGCTCCGGAACCAATCATTGCAATTTTCATTAATCTCTTCCTCCTAAATATTTATAGCATATATTGATTTTGAGTCTGCACAATTTAGCTGCCAGCACGGTACATGCCTGTATATGTATACTAGCGCATACTACAGTTTAATTCCTGTACTGCTTATCGTAGTTCTCCTGTATTGTGGAAATTACCCGCGTGAGCACTGAGTTTGCCGGGGTCGGAACTCCGTAACGCTCCCCGTATTTCGCCAAAGCACCGTTCAGAACAGATATCTCTGTCTGACGCTTATGTATAACTGCGTCCTGAGCCATAGAAGGGTAATAATCCCCGAGATTTTCTCTCAAGTTTTCAACATCCGCCTCAATCAGAGGCCAAATATCTCCGACACCGGCGGCCTTAGCCACGGCGCAGCCCTCTTTCCAGATCTGCCGCATGAGGGCAAAGCCGTATTCGTTATCCATAACCTCGCGCACCCGCAGACGTGTAACCGTGCAAGCCGCGTTATAGCCGCTGTTGGTGATTGCCTTCTTCCAGAGCAGGGTACGCACATCGTCTTCAAAGCTGGCGTGGCAACCACCGGCCTCAAAGCAGTCCTCCAAATATTTTCCCGCCCTCTCGGTATGCTCACCTTTCTCCACCGCGCCAAAAAACATCTGCACGCCGTCCTCGGGCTTAGACACGCAGGTACCCGGGCAGGCAAGCTCCGTCCCTATCACGCCGGCGCCGTACATTATGCGGTCGGCGGGTACATATTTCATCAGCACCTCATCGTTGCCCAGTCCGTTTTGCAGTGAGACCAGAACCGTATGAGATCCAATACAGTGCATGACATCGGGCATCACATTGTCTGTCTGTGTCGCCTTCACCATTATAATAACTATATCCATAACAGGCAGGGTGCTTGCATCCGGGGCTGTATGGAAGCCGGTCAGGACACATTCGCAATTCGGCTCTCTAAAAACCAGGCCATCCTCAGAAATTTTGTCCATGTGCGCCTTATATCTGTCAACCAGATATATTTCCGCACCGCCGCGCCGAAGGTAAGCTGCGAAAACGCTGCCGGCGGCGCCGGAGCCTATCATTGCAATTTTCATGTCGCGCAGCCTCCAAACCTATTTTTCATTTTTCTCGCCTGAACGCTTGACAATCCAGAAGGGATCGTCAGTGTTGTCAGAATAGGCCACAAAATTTAAACTGCTTTTTATGTGCTCTGCCATGACCTGTCGAGTCAGAGACGGTATATGCAGCTTTATTGCAGAGACAATCGCTGCATGCTGATGCACAACCTGGCTTGACCAGGGATTAGATCTGTCAGGACTTATAAACTTAGGCCAGGAGGCCTGATACATAGTGAGATTCGGCAGCAGTTCATTATAGCTGCGTATGAGATATTTATTTCCGCTAGCCTCAACTATGAGACGATGGAAGGGCATATCGGTATCCTTCAGCCGCTTGCCGTCAACCACGGGACCCGCAGCCTTTGAAAATTCCACAGCAAGGCTCTCCAGCCTCTCAATATCCCTCGGGCTCGCCTTCTCAGCACAAAGTGCGGCAGCCTCACATTCAATTGCCGATCTGGCGTCATAAAGGTCAATCATATCGCGCAAGCTCATGTCCGTGACATAGAAGCCGCTCGCCTTAGGGTGTGTCTCAACAAAACCGATAGCCTGCAGCCTGTTTATGGCCTCAACAACCGGGGTTCTCGAAATTCCGAGATCGGTGGCAATCTGGTTGATGTTGAGCTTTGATGAGGGCGCCAGCTCAAGAGTGACTATTTCATCATATAATATTTGTGTAACTACCTCGCCAAGCTTGGCAAAGGGGTTCTTTTCGAGATAGTTTTCTAGTTTGTCTCTGTTCATGGGAAAAGCACCTCCAGCCAGATTTTGACGTCGCTCGGGTTATTTGCACAAAAAGTCAATCATTTACCCTATCTAATTTACCACTTCCAAAACAATTAATCAAGATGTAAGCAATTTTTAACTAAAACAGCTTAGAATTTATTGAAAAGAATGCTTTTAAGAAAAGCAACAAAATGCAGAAATTTATTGTCAATTTTCAAGCAATCATTTAAGCTCAAAAGCCTGTAACCATTGATATTCTTGACTTTATTTCATTTGGGACGCTTCTGCAAGTATTGATAAATTTTTATGCCAATTAAAAGCACAATTTATATAATTCAAAAATAGTGTTTTTAATTCGATGCATTTCGCAATTATAAATTGCCTTTTAAGTACATCAGGTGAAAAAACGCGTATTTTGATCCAAAAGCAGGTGGTATGCTTACACGCCGTGTAGCTGCCCGTCCCACCATCTTGCATATTTTTCCACTTCTTAGGCTTTGTAATGTGCAAATATATGCAACGCAAATCCCGGTGATGCGTACAGTCACTACCTTATATGTTAAAATACCACTGCTTTGAAACAAAAGCAGCTCATTGTTAGCTTTTTCACTATTTTCGTCAATGTGTACAACTATACCGAGGATTATTCTTGCACATTTTACTCGTCACGCTTTAAAGTGCGAAAATCAATACGGATTTCGACATATTTATGCTAAATTAATACCTCTAGCTGTTTTTGGTAAAAGCAGCTTTTTTGAAAAAAATATTGTGAAGTTTCAGGCAATGTGCCGTCAAAAAAGCTTTGTGGGGAGTGAAATAATTGACAATTGGCCTATAATAATGAACAATTTATGAATTTCTGTAGTAATTAACTTATTTAAGCGCAATTTTAGCTTTTTGCCCCGAAAGTGTTCTATAATTGATGCAATTTTAACTTCAAGCTATAATCTCAATTACATTGCTTACGCTTTTTGAGAGGCGAATGAGAGAAAATTTGAAAAATGGGAAGGAGCGCCGAAAATGAACAACAACTCGGCAATCAAGAAAGGAACCCTGGCAGCTGGCTTTTCAGTAGCATCTGTCTGGTTCGGCACACACGTTGGAGCTGGCTTTGCAACCGGTAACCAGGTCATCCAGTACTACGTTCAGTATGGTTGGACCGCAATACTGTATCCCCTGCTCTCCATGGGACTTCTGGCAGCGGTCATGTATGTTATCATGAAGTTTGCCACCATGCGTGGACTTGATAACTACAGTGATACATTTAAAGAACTTTGGCAGCCGTATCCGCAGATGGCGATTACTTTTGAGATCTTCTACTTAGTAATTATCCTCGCAGCCGTCGCCGCCGCTATAGCCGGTGCAGCAGGGCTGGTCGACAAATTCCTCCACGTAGGAATGCTTCTGAGCACTGTCATAGTTACATTGATCCTTATCCTGCTTTGCATGTTCGGAGTTAAACTGATTATCGCAGCTTCCACTTTCCTGTCCGTCGCTATACTCGTAGTCGCCGGCACCATGATCGTCGTCGGCATCTCCAAGCATCTTCCCCAGGTCGGCGAAGGTATCGCCGCCGGTCTCACCAAGGGCAAAGAATTCGAAGGCGCGTGGAGAGGTATCCTCGTCTACGCCGGTTTCCAGTGCGTTTCCATTCCCCCGATGATCGCCGCAGCCACCACCCTGAATCATAAGGGTGTCAAGAAGGCCGCAGTCCTCGGCGGAGTCATGAACGGCGGCATGCTTGCCCTGTCCGGCCTGATGCTCATCGGCT
Source organism: uncultured Oscillospiraceae bacterium (assembly GCA_964535405.1). Classification (GTDB taxonomy): domain Bacteria; phylum Bacillota; class Clostridia; order Oscillospirales; family Oscillospiraceae; genus Scatomorpha. The sequence continues at coordinate 24,654 of CAZHUG010000003.1, forward strand.
GGTACAGCGAGATCCAGGCAGCCGGCGAAGTAGCTCTGCCCAACCTGTTCGTCTGCGAGAGCATCGGCTGGGACGTTCTCATCGTACTTTACTCAATTCTTCTCTTCTGCGCATTCATTTCCACCTGCGTCACTCTTATCTACACCATGATCGTACGCTTCGAGGGCAAGTTCTTCCCCAAGCAGGTCAAAAATGAAAAGATTCGCATGTTCGCCGTCGGTGTCATTGTCGTCGGCATCTGCATAGCTCTGTCCAGCCTGGGCCTGAGCGGAATCATCAAGTACGCATATGGTTATGACGGATATCTGGCTATCGCAGTCGTTGTTATCCCTGTACTCACCATAGGCGTGAAGAAGAACAGACAGTATGCGAAAGACCATCCCGAAGTCCTCGAAGCTCACTGAGGATAGCTATTGTCTACACGTTTAAAATGGATAATCGTGGTGGCGGCGGAAGTCGCCGTCACCGCGATAATTTACCTCTGCGGGGTGCTTTTTGGAAAGACCCTCGGCGCGCTGTTGATCTTCATTGTCTGGGCGGTAATTTACACGCTGGGCTACAGATGGACACGTGTGCCTGAGACTCCTGAGTCTGAAGAGAACGACTCCGACGAGAAGTGAATACATTGGCGCGGGGAGCACTTCCCCGCGCCAATTCACTTTTGCCCTCCGAAGGGACAAATTATGTTGAATCGTGACAATATGAATGATACAATTAATCGCTGATTAATAATCTGTTGGAGGTTTTCATATGAACGATATATTTGATATAAGCCTGGCGGCTGAAGGCGAGCGCAAGATTGCCTGGGTTCGGCGCAACATGCCGATACTTCGCGGTATTGAGGAAGATTTCACCGCATCTCAGCCCTTTGCCGGATTGAAGGTTGCACTGTCTGTGCATTTGGAGGCAAAAACTGCGTACCTCTGCCGTGTGCTTGCCGCCGGCGGCGCGCATATGTACATAACAGGCTCAAACCCGCTGTCAACTCAAGATGATATCGCGGCAGCCCTCGCTGCCGGCGGTCTGGAGATTCACGCAGTTTACAACGCGCCACGGGAGGAATACCTCCGCCATATGGACGCTGTTTTGTCCGTCGGTCCTAACATTATTATAGATGACGGCGGCGAGCTGGTAGATATTATGCACACAAAATACCCGGAGCTTATCCCGAACGTCATAGGCGGATGCGAGGAAACCACCACAGGCATCAACCGTCTGCGCAAAATGGCGCGGGACGGCAGTCTGCGCTTCCCCATGATGATGGTCAACGACGCGGACTGCAAGCACCTGTTTGACAACCGCTACGGCACGGGTCAGTCGGTTTGGGATGGCATCATGCGCACCACCAACCTCATAATCGCCGCAAAGCGCGTCGTCGTGTCCGGCTACGGCTGGTGCGGCAAGGGCGTTGCGATGCGTGCGCAGGGTCTTGGTGCCCGCGTCATCGTCACCGAGACCGACGCCGTGCGCGCCCTTGAGGCTGTCATGGATGGTTACGAGGTCATGACCATGGCCGAGGCGGCACAGGTCGGCGATATATTTGTCACCGTGACCGGCGGCCGCGACATAATTGCCCGCGAGCATTTTGAGCTTTTAAAGGATGGCGCGATACTCTCCAACGCCGGGCATTTCAATGTCGAAATTGATATGCAAGCCCTTGAAGCCCTTGCCCTGCGCAAATACGAGGCCCGTCACAACATCTCGGCCTACGAACTGCCAAACGGCAAAACAATCTTTGTCATTGCCGAGGGCCGTCTCGTAAACCTCGCCGCGGGCGACGGACACCCGGCTGAGATTATGGATATGAGCTTTGCCATTCAAGCGCTCTGCGCTGAGTATCTGGCAAAGAACCGCGGGGCCCTCCCCTGCGAGCCTATACCCGTTCCGCGCGAGATGGATGAGGCCGTTGCACGGCGCAAGCTGGCTGCCATGGGTCTTTCTATAGATTCCATGTCGGAGCTGCAGAAGGATTATCTCGGCGTATAAGGCTCGGCGAATCAATTACGGAGGGCGGTGAACCGCTGATGGAAGTTAGCTTCGAGCAGCGCCACGAGCGTCTCATGGAGCTTGTCGCTCAGCACAAGGTAAAGTCCCTCCAGCTCGAGCTGGAGGATATGAACGAATTTGACGTGGCGTCTTTTCTCACAGAGCTGGGCGAGGACGACGTGAAGCGGATGGCAACTGCCTTCCGTCTGCTGTCCAAGGAGCGGGGGGCCGAAATTTTTTCCGAGCTTGATGCTCCCGAGCAGGAGGCTATCATAAACTCCATCACCGACAGCGAGCTGACCGCGATTATCGAGGACATGTATGTTGACGATGCGGTTGACATGATGGAGGAGTTGCCCGCGAACCTTGTCAAGCGCGTCATGCGCAGTGCAACAGCGGACACGCGCAAATTAATAAATCAATACCTCAAATACCCCGGCAATTCAGTCGGAAGCATAATGACAGCGGAGTTTGTGGACTTCAAAAAGTACATGAACGTGCGCGAGTCCATAGCAAAAATCCGACGCGTGGGCGATGACAAGGAGACGATCTACGTCTGCTATGTCACCTCTGCCGACCGCAAGCTTGAGGGCGTTGTCACAGTCAAGGATCTGCTGCTTCACGACGACGAGGCTGTCATTGAGGATATCATGGACACGAACGTGCTTTTCTGCCGCACCACGGACGACAGAGAGGAAGCCGCCACGCGCATTTCTGACTATGACTTGCTCGCAATCCCGGTCGTCGACAAGGAAGACCGCCTGGTCGGCATCGTCACCGTCGACGACGTCATTGACGTGCTGCAGGAGGAGGCGACCAGGGACTTTGAAAAAATGGCCGGTATCTCGCCGTCTGATAAGCCATATTCAAGAGCAGGTGTTTTGGATATCTCCAAGCGGCGCATCCCCTGGCTGATGTTCCTGATGCTGTCTGCAACCTTCACAAGCATGATAATTACGAGCTTTGAGAGTGCATTGTCTGCTTGCACGGTGCTCACCGGCTTCATCCCCATGCTCATGGGCACAGGAGGAAACTCCGGCTCGCAGAGCTCCACAGCAGTCATCCGCAGCATTTCTCTGGGTCAGACGACGCTTGATGACGTGCTTTCTGTCGTCTGGAAGGAAGTTCGTGTCGCCGCAATCTGCGGCGTTGTACTCGCATCGATTAATTTCGTGAAAATGCTGCTTGTCGACCATCTGCTGCTGTCAAACCCCGATGTCACAGTCCTGATCTCCGCGACGGTGTCGCTGTCGCTGGTTTTTGTGGTTATTTTTGCAAAGGTCGTGGGCTGCACCCTGCCCCTGCTCGCGGAAAAGGTCGGGATTGACCCGGCGGTCATGGCAAGCCCGCTCATTTCAACGATAACCGACGTCGTCTCCCTTCTGGTCTATTTCTCATTGGCGACGGCACTGCTACACATATAATATAAGGCGAAAGGTAAATACCCCAATGGATATGTCCGTCGTCCTCACGCAGATGGGGATTCTGGTTTTTATAATGGTTGTCGGTTTTGTCTGTGCCAAGCTCAAGATAACCGGCCCCGAATTTAATAAATACAGCTCCAGTCTGGTGATGAACGTGCTGCTGGTTTTCACCATCCTCCACTCCTTCACCAGCACAGATATGGAGATGAGCTTCTCACAAATAGCCGTAGCTGTCGGCGCTTTCACCGCCTTGCTTGCGATCAGCTTTGTCCTGGGTCTTGTCATCGCGAAAATACTCAAGTACAAAGGGGACCAAAAGGGCCTTGCAATCAGTCTCGTCTTCTTTCCCAACACCGCATTTATAGCTTTTCCGCTTATCGAGGCCATTTATGGTGCAGAGGGGCTGCTTGTCGCCTCGCTTGCAAACATCCCGTTTAATCTGCTGCTATATACAGTCGGAACCTCACTCGTCTCCGGCAGCGGAGAGGGCATGAACCTCAAAAGTGCCCTGAGCGCCCCCTTCGTGGCGACAGTGGCGGCGGTTATCTTCTTCCTGAGCGGACTAAAGCTGCCCGACTCTGTTGTTCAGGCCTTCGGCACGCTCGGCAGAGCCACCGCGCCGATGTCGATGTTGATTGTGGGAACGTCGCTTGGCGGCGTCGCGCTAAACAAGGTCTTCACCAACTGGCGGGTATATGTATTAAGCTTCGCGAGGCTCATCATCTCGCCCATTCTCGTCTGGTTTCTCTTGAAGTGGTTTATCGCGGACAAAATGCTCATGGATATTCTGATCATAGTCGCGGCGGCTCCCGCAGCCATGATGCTGTCGATATTCGCAATTACCTATGAAAAGGACGAGGTTCTCGCCTCGCAGAGCGTATTCATAAGTACAGTTTTTTGTGCCGCAACCATGCCGCTCATCATGTGGCTTCTGCTGTAATCTGCATACATTAAAAAATGAGCAGGCTGCTTACTTCATCAGAAGATTAAGCAACCAGCTCATTTTTTTGTGCGGCGAGTCATAGCAAAACCTGTGCCGCCTAGCTTTCCATCTGCTTGCCGAGGAATGAGGCAACAGTCTGTGCGAGCTTATACTCGACATCGCCCGCAGGCGGTGCGTTTTTTGGGCCGATAAAAATAACACAGCCCATCACATCGCCCTCGGAGACCACAGGCGCCGCGACAGTCAGGCAGTATCCGGTGTCATTTTCCGTCACGGGCATACTCATGCTCGCTTCCTGGCGGTATACACGGCGAGCTTCCATAATCTGCTCCAGCTCAGGGCTGATTCGCTTTTCAAACAGCTCGCGCTTGCCGCCACCCGCGATGGCAATGATCATATCCCTATCGCAGACAGCCGCAATTGTGTCTGTGGACTTATTGAGCGAATCACATATCTGTGCCGCAAAGTCGGATAACTCCCCGATCGGGGAATACTTCTTGAAGATGACCTCTCCATCCTTATCCGTGAAGATTTCCAGAGGGTCGCCTTCTCTGATACGCATGGTGCGGCGTATCTCTTTGGGGATGACCACTCGTCCGAGGTCATCTATGCGGCGTACTATGCCGGTGGCTTTCATATAAATCCTCCTGCCTTTATTTCTTTATGCAGGAATTAGTATCCGCAAAATTACCCATGCATATTCGTCAGGCGATATTTGGAAATGTCTGACTTTAATGTAAAGCAAAGCTTTCTTGTCCAAAAAGTTCAATTTAAGCCTTTGATATTCATATAATAGCCACTAAACAATGGCATTGACTTTGGCACAGGCATTCATTACAATGATATCTATTGCAAAATATACACAGAAATTGAGAGGATAAAATATGAAACAGCTCCACGATAACATTTTCACCTTTGAGGTAGTACTCCCCGAAAACCCGCTGAAATGGCTAAATTGCTATGTGATTAAAGGAACCGGCAGCGAGCGCAGCCTTATAATAGACACAGGCTTCAACCGGCCCGAATGCCTCCAGCCGCTTGTTGAAGGGGTTCGCCAGCTCGGCCTTGATCCCAAAAATACAGATGTTTTTCTGACCCATACCCACTCCGATCACTCCGGAAACGCTCCGGCACTGGCAGCAATGGGCTGCCGCATTTTTATGAGCGAAATTGATCGTCGTGTTCTAAACACCAACACCTGGCCGGAGAAAAGAGCCAGATCGATGAAGGAGGGCATGTCGCCCGAGACTCTGGCGCTGGTGAATAAGCATAATCCAGCCATCATATTTGCTCCCGGACACTTTGAATCCACCGGACTGAAGGATGGAGATATCCTTCACTACGGCGGCTACGAACTCCAGTGCGTGCTGACTCCCGGGCACACTCCCGGGCACATGTGTCTTTACGACAGGGCCAACAAGCGCATGTTTTTGGGCGATCATGTGCTGTTTGATATCACACCGAACATCAACTATTGGCTTGAGCTTGACGATCCGCTGGGCGCATATTTGGACAGTCTGCGGAAGATTATGAGCTACGATGTCGTGCATGCGCTTCCTGCGCACAGAACTACGGGCAATGTGACCATGGCGGAGCGCGCGCAGGCGCTCATCGACCACCACGCCCAGAGGCTGACAGAAACCGAGCAGATAATAATCAATAACCCGGGACTGAGCGCCTACCAAATCGCCGGTAAAATGACCTGGCGCATTCGCGCCAAAAACTGGGACGAGTTTCCTCCGGGTCAGAAATGGTTTGCCGTAGGCGAGGCAATAACGCACATTGACCATCTTATCCTCTGCGGAAGGCTTCGCCGCGAGGAAGATCCCGAAACCGGATTCAGAGTTTATTTCCACACCGCCTGATAAAGCTTCATGGTTTTCTTGGGTATTTGAAATTTCTGGCATAATAGACAGATACTAAAAATATTCTTAGCAGTTCTGGAAATTGCTTTTCCCTAGATATCAATTTAATATGGTTGTATACCTTATTTTGATATTTTGAAGGAGATAAAATACTATGAAGCAGGAATTTAACTTCAGCACCTTCGACGACATCAGCCTGTATGCCAGCAAAAACCTGGTTGAGAACGCCAGGGGTGTCGTGATCATCGTTCACGGCCTTTGCGAGCATCTGGGACGCTACGATTATGTGACCGACAAACTCAACGAGTCCGGATACAGCGTCTACCGATTCGACCATCGCGGTCACGGAAAGTCCGGCGGCAAAAAGGTCTATTACAGCAAGTGGACGGAGATCAGCGACGATATTAACACTTATTTTGACCTCGTCAAGGCAGAGCAGCCCAATAAACCCATCTTTGTGCTCGGGCACAGCATGGGCGGCTATTCTACAACCTGCTTTGCCACGCGCTTCCCCGGCAAGGCCGACGGTATTTTGCTCTCCGGCGCTCTTGTGCGCTACAACCATCCGATGGCCGGGTCCCTGCCGATGGAGCTCCCCCCCGATGTCTATATGCCAAACGCTCTGGGCGACGGTGTTTGCAGCGATCCCGCCGTGGTTGAGGCCTATGCTCAGGATCCCCTGGTCGAGAAGGAAATATCAGTCTCACTTATGAACAGCATGGGCGAGGGCGTTGAGTGGCTCAAGGCGCACGCCGCAGAGTTTGTCGATCCGACCCTCATAATGCACGGCTGCTGCGACGGGCTGGTCAGCGAAAAGGACTCCCGCGATCTGTTTAGCGAGATCGGCTCGCAGGACAAGGGACTTATTATCTACGCAAAGCTGTTTCACGAGATTCTCAACGAGCCCAGCAAGGACGAAATTCTCTGTGATATAACGCGCTGGCTTGATAAGCACTCTGTGTAAAAACTGGGTTCCACATAAAAAGAGCGGTGAGCTAAGAACGCAAACAGCGTTTGCCATTATAAAAAATAGATAAAGTAGGTGGTAAGGTGATTAGTATCGTTGTTCATGCTTCATGCAAAGCTTTTAGGGTAAAAGCTTGTATGGAGCTATAGAACAATTTTACCCTTTAGGCTATGTCTCTTATTGTTAAGCTAATGATAAAGGAGAAAGCCCTATGAAAAAGAATAACAACACGATATCGTCGCAAATTGTACTTGTGTCAGGTTCGCCGGGAACAGGTAAAACCACGATATCTCGAATTTTAGCTGAAAATTCGATGAACACGAAATCAGCGCATATTGAAGTAGACGACTTTTGGCAATATATCCGTAAAGGTTATACCCATCCCTGGCTAAACAGCAGCGGAGATCAGAACGAAACTGTAATTGAAGCTGTTGCGGCAAGTGCGAAAAGGTATGCAAAAGGTGGATATGAAGTTTTTGTTGCCGGAACAATTGGACCTTGGTTTTTAGAGCCATGGATTAAAATTGCTAAAACTGGAATTGATGTGAGGTATATAGTCTTACGCCCAGATTTGCAAACAACTATTGTGCGTGCAAGCGAACGGCAACAAAGAGAATATTTCCCATTAGATACCGAATCCATTGAAGATGTCTGGTATAGTCTTGCAGATATTGGTAAATATGAGTCTAATGTCTTAAACACCACAGGTCACACAATTGATGAAAGTGTGACTGCAATTCAAAAAATGTTGATTGACAATAGGTTTCATATCATATAGCGCATGACTTAACAGGTATTATCAGCATTAGCTTTATATGTATAGGCTTTTTTGATTACTATTAAAAACGGTAAGGATTTCATCCTTACCGTTTTTTTAATTTCTTAGCTCACCGCTCTTTATATGAGAGCGCTCTTTTTTACGCCTGTGCCGGGGCCCAAATCCGGGTCGCTGCCGAGCTTACATCCCCCGCTCGGCCATGAACAGCTCAATCTCCTGCTCGTTTATGCCCACCATTGCCTCGCCCAGATCCTCGGAAACCTCGGCGATAATGTCGGCATTTGTAAAATTGCCCACAGCCTTCACGATGGCGGCGGCGCGCTTTTCCGGGTCGCCGGATTTGAAGATTCCGCTACCCACAAAAACACCCTCGGCTCCCAGATGCATCATAAGCGCCGCATCTGCCGGTGTCGCAACGCCGCCTGCGGCAAACTGAACCACAGGCAGACGGCGGTTTTCATGCACATAGCGCAGCAGCTCATAGGGGACCTCAAGCTCCTTGGCCGCATTATAGAGTTCATCCGCGCGCAGGGATGCAATGCGTGAAATTTCACCCGTCATCATGCGCAGATGCCGCGTTGCCTGAACCACATCACCCGTTCCGGGCTCACCCTTGGTGCGAATCATCGATGCGCCCTCGGATATACGGCGGAGCGCCTCACCCAGATTCTTAGCGCCGCAGACAAACGGCACCCGGAAATCCCGCTTGTCGATGTGATATGTATCGTCCGCAGGGGAGAGAACCTCACTCTCGTCAATATAATCTATCCCGATGGCCTCCAGAACCCGCGCCTCCACAAAATGTCCGATGCGGCATTTTGCCATGACCGGAATGGAAACCGCCTGCTGGATCCCGCGGATCATCTTGGGATCGCTCATTCGCGACACACCGCCTGCAACACGAATATCGGCCGGAATGCGCTCGAGCGCCATAACCGCACAGGCCCCCGCGGCTTCGGCAATCTTGGCCTGATCGGGGGTCGTTACATCCATTATGACGCCGCCCTTGAGCGTTTGAGCAAGGTTTTTATTTAATTCATATTTTTTATTTTCTTCCACATCAGTCAGTCCCTTTACTTATTTAGTCGACTATGCTATCATCATAAACCATAACTGTACTGAAATAAATGTACAATTATGACTTATTATCACATGACAGTTGGTGAACTTATGCTTTATGATTTTCTAAAAATAGACCGCGGGCTGGCAACACCGGTATACCGCCAGCTGCATGACGAGCTGCGCCGCGCCATTGAGGAGGAGCTGCTCTCTCCGGGTCAGAAGCTTTTGTCCATTCGCGCGGCGGCGGGGGAGCTCTCACTCAGCCGCATGACGGTCGAGACCGCGTATCAGCAGCTGTGCATGGAGGGCTATCTTGTGAGCAGGCCGCAGCGCGGCTACTTCGTCGCGGAGAAAAAGGAACACTTCCCGAAAAATTTTAGGCCCGCAGCGGGTCAGGCAAGGCCGCGCTTTGATTTTGGCAGCCGCAGGGTCGATGCCGACCATGCCGATCTCAAGCTCTGGCAGAAGTGCATGCGCAGTGTCCTTTCTGAGGAAACAATTTTGACCTCCTACGGCGATGCACAGGGCGAGCCGGAGCTTCGGGCCGCTCTGGCGACCTACGCCTTTGAAGCGCGCGGAGTTCGTGCCGAGCCGGATCAAATTGTCATCGGCGCCGGCACGCAGCCCCTGCTGACACTGCTGTGCGGGCTTGTATCCGGGCAGGGCGCATTCACAGCGGGTTTGGACAGCCCCGGCTTTCCACAGGCCGAGCAGGTGCTCTCAGACTTTGGCATCGCTGTGTGTCACATGGACAAGGACGAGGAGAAAATCCCGAGCGACGTTGATATGTACATTTATCTGCCCTCCCGCACGGTCTCCGAGGGCTTCAGTGCCGAGATGGAGCGACGCAAGAGTCTCAGCCGCTGGCGCAAGGCACGACCGCTGCGCTATATTCTGGAGGATGACTACAACGGTGAACTCCGTTTCCAGTCGCGTCCTCTGCCTGCATTGCAGGGAATGGACGAGGGCGTAATTTTTCTCGGAAGCTTTTCAAAGCTTCTGCTTCCCTCCGTGCGCATTGCATACATGGTGCTGCCGGAAGGTCTCAAGGGAAGCTACCTGAGCAAGGTCAAGCACTACAATCAGACTGCCGGAAAGGTGGAGCAGCTCGCGCTGGCGGAATATATAAAACAGGGCCGGCTTGAGCGGCACCTGCGCAGACTTCGCAGGCTTTATCAGAAGAAAAGTCTGGCGATGGAGGCTGGATTTGCGAAGAATTTTTCCAACATAAAAGGTTTTGAGCTTTGGGAGACTGAACTGCGCTATCTGCTGACGCTCGACTGCGGTTTAGACGCAGACACACTGGTTAAAAAGGCAGAAGAGAGCGGCGTCTCGCTCAGTGCTCTGAGCACAGCAGACCGCGGTGCAGCGCGGCTAGTACTCAGCTTCGCCGGAATCGCCCTTGAGGATATTGAGCCCGGACTGGAGCGGCTCGCCGGCTGTCTGGATATGTCTTAGAGCACGCTTTTGCCCTCACTTTTCATCTCCATTTTCATTTTGTGAGCTTAAGAAACAAAAAAGCCGAGCGGCTTTACACCGATCGGCTTTAAACGCCTATAACTTTTTCTTATAATAGAGCTTTAAGGAGAATTTCACAAGTGAGCTGAAAAGCAGTGTCGCAAGCAGCGAAAAAAAGACAATCTCATTGAAGAAACCTGTCACCACTGTCGCAATGATAAGGCTCACAATGACAACGTTCAGTCCCAGCCCGCCGATTTGTGACTTGATATATATGCTGCGCTCGTCGTTTTCCTCGATATATAAGGCTTTCATGACGTCCTCGTTTTTTATCGCCCGCTCGCATTTGGCTAAATACATTGCTGCCAATATTTCAGCGGCTAGTGCAAGTCCGAGAGTGAATCCGATCTGAAATCCCTCATTATGGGGAACAAAATAGTTCAGCGCCACAATTAAAAGCAAAATCAAGCTCATGAAGCTGCGTATGAGATTACTTCTCCTCTTTAGTTTTTTTCTAAAATCTTCCATACTAAATCTCCTTTATATCCGAAAAATCAAATACTTCCTCAATAGTCATTCCGAAGTATCTGGCGATCTTATATGCCAGCACTAGGGACGCCGTGTACTTTTCAACCTCCAGGGAGGTTATTGTCTGCCGCGTGACGCCGACCGCCAGCGCAAGCTCCTCCTGCGAAATTTTTTTTATCTTCCGTAACTCTGCAATTTTGCTTTTCAATAAGCCACCTCCCAAATAAGCAAAGCTTACTTTGCAATTGCAGTATAGCGCGCTTTGCATTATATGTCAAGTCTGCTTTGCAATAATTTATAATTGACAAAATATTCGCAATAATTTTTGTATTTTTAAATTCGATCTGTTATACTGAAGTGTAAGTTTCTTCAAGTCAATGACGAGGGAGGACAGAAATGGAATACTCATGCGAAATCATCCGGGACATATTCCCGATATATTTAGATGAAACCTGCAGTTATGCGAGCAAGCAGGCAATTGAGGAACATCTTTCTACATGCCCAAAGTGCCGAGGCGCACTCATGAAACTGCGAGACAGCAACGGTATGCCCGAAGATACAAGGCGCTTCATTGATCTCAATTCTGACACCATCAGGAAGAGCTCGCTCACAGCCAGCGGGCTGATTGCGGCCTTGCTCACTGTCGCGCTTGTCGTGTGCTTTGTCTGCAATCTGGTGTTGGACGGCGACCTTGACTGGTTTTACATAGTTCTGACAGCGCTCATACTCTTCGCCTCCGTATCAATTGTGCCGCTGTCTGTCCCATACGGGAAAAAGATATTCTGGGCCATTATTTGCGGCAGCTTGAGCCTGTTGCTGATGCTCTTCACCATTTCCTCACTTTCGGGCGGGAATTGGTTTGCGGTCACCACGATAGCATTGGTGTTCGGCTTATCCGTGCTGTTTTTGCCCTATTTATTGTCTCGACTGCCGCTCAAGGGGCTTGTATCACGAAGCAAGGGGCTCATATCCATGCTTGTGGACAGCGTATTGCTGTATTGCCTAATACTTGTCGCCCAGGCTAATGGTGACCTTCGCTCTTCCTTGATGATCACAACGGTGAGCGCGGCATTCCCCTGGCTTATATTTCTGATAATCCGCTACATGAGAACTAGCGGCTTTGTAAAAGCCGGACTCTGCATTGCACTCACAGGGCTGTTTGCGGCAACCCTCAACGATGTTATAAATTTGATTGAGCACGGCGTGTTTCAGTTCAGCTTACTGAATGTGAACCTCTTTTCATGGTCAAGTGACACGCAGATAAATGCGAACTCATATTTTATAATAGCGGTTACGGGACTGTTTGTTGGATTGGTGTTTATCTGCATTGGTCTTGCAAGGTATAAAAAGACCGGAGAACAAATAAAAGGCTGACATATTGTCAGCCTTTTATTTGTTTTTTAATCCAAGTCGAAATATGCCTCGTTTAGATACTCCTTCAGGGTCTCGTCATCGGGGTAATTTCCCAGCTTATTCATCCCCCAGACGCTGTCCTCCTTGACATAAGGGACAATCGACATCCAGTCCTCATGCGATATTGGACTCTGCCATTTGGAAGGCGGGACGATCCCGACGCCCTTCAGCCAGCCGATAAATGCAGCGACAATATCCTCGACAAGGGTCTGTGAGTCCCGGTCCACGCCGCAAATATCCACCAGCGCCAGCTTCGCCTGCTCACTGCACTCGGGCAGAATGTGCCTGAGTGTGATCGGCAGAGCCCATGCGCAGGCAATGCCGTGCGGAACGTCCTCAAAGAATCTGGATATTGTGTGCGCCACGGGATGGTTAAAGTTCCCGCTCGGTCCGCCCATGATATAGCCGGACATTATCGCGCCGTAACAAATCGCGCTCCGAGCCTCGATATCGTCCAGCTTTTCATGCACGATAACAGGCAACTTGTCCCAGATTGCCTTCACAGCGTCAAGGGATAGAACGTTCCGATATTGGAATTCACAGCCCGGCGCGCATATTTTGTTAAATGCGTGACAAATCGAGTCAACAGCAGACGCGGAAGTGACGGATGCGGGCACATTCAGCTGCAGCACAGGGTCAATAATCGCTATGTCCGGGGCGAGATCGCCCGCGGAAAGCGTCACCTTCTCGTGAGTCTCATCGTTGAGTATTACGGCCCCGGGCATATATTCGCAGCCGCTGCCCGAAAGTGTCGGCAATGCAATCAGTTTATATCTGCTCGTGCGCGGCAAAAAACTGCCTCCTGCCATGAGATTGCACTGGGTAAACGCGTTTGGGTGTGCCTCGAACAACCTGCCGGCCTTAGCCAGATCCAAGGCGCTTCCCCCACCTGCTCCGATTATGAGGTCATATTTTCCGCTCCCAATCAGCTCTGCCACTCGCCTGACTATGGAAACGGAGGTATTGGGCATTGCATCGGGGAATATCTCATAGCTCACGCCGGCCGCCTCGAGGCTTTTAACGGCCTTGTCGATGACGCCCAGCTCCAATATCACCTTATCTGTTATTACCAGCGCACTCTTGCAGCCCATGCCGACAGCCGTCTCGCCCAGTTTCTCTGATATGCCTACTCCGAACTTAATCGGTGTCGCCGGCATTATGCAGTACGATTTCGAGTAGAGCATGTTAACATTCCTTTCTACGCCATGGCCGAGGATATTAATCCATCAGCGCCCACAGCTTCATGTCTCCCACAATACCCGATTGAGGTATTGCGGGAGACTTTTTCTTTGCCTGTTTGGTGCTTATCAGATGCTTGCTGCCTTCCAATATCCGGAATGGGTGGCATTGAGGATGGGGCCGGGCTTTCCGCTGTCTCCGGCAAGCTTTATCACCGTCTCACCAAATGCGCCCCGCAGGCTGTTATAAACCTTATTGTCCCTATAAATACCCATTGCTAATATTACCATATCGGCAGGAACCTCTACCAGTTTATTTTCGCTGAGATTCTCGAACACGACCGTGTCGCCCTTGATCTCCACGAGCTTGTGGAGGACATTCATGGAGACCTGGCAGTGCTGGAGAGTGCCGAGGATATACCGCTTCGGGATATTCTGAATGTCGTCGCCCATTTCCGGAGCCATGTCATAGATACTGACCTGATTTTTGGCAAAGGCCAGCATCTCCGCAGTCTCAAGGCCGGTCATATGACCGCCGACGACGACACAGCGCTTGCCCGATATCTGGACATCGCCGCGCACCACCTGCTTTGCGAGAATGACATTTTCACCATCTATTCCGGGGATGCTCTGCGGACGGATATCACTGCCGCCTGCCGCGATGATTATCGCGTCGGGGCTGTACTGCGCGACGACTGCGTGGTCTGCGCCGTCCACGCCAAGCTTAACGTCCACAGCAGATTTTTCAAGCTGCACTTTATAATATTGGACAAGCGCCTTGATTTGATCCTTCTGCGGTGTCATGGATGCAAGTATTGCAGTGCCGCCGATCTCCTGCGACTTTTCAAGCAGGGTGACCTTGTGACCGTCCGCGGATGCCTTCAGTGCGGCTTCGCAGCCGGAGGGGCCCGCGCCGATTACGACGACGTTCTTCTTTTTGGCGGAGATGCAGGCCGGTTTGACATCCAGCTCGCGGTGGCTTGTCGGGTTAACCTGGCAACGCACCTGAAGATGCTTGTTGTAGTAATGCATGCACTCGCAGCAGCGCAGGCAGGGACGGATGTCCTCGCGCCGACCCTCGCGGGCCTTATTCACCCACATGGGGTCTGCTATGAGCTGGCGGCCGACAGAGACAAGATCAAGCTCATCGTCTGCTAGCGCCTGCTGGGCGTCCTCGGGCTTATGCACGATCTCATCCACGCCGTAGATGACACAGCCAAGTCCGGCACTCTTCCAAATCTTATGCCATTGCGAGCGAGCACCGTGAGCTTTGCCCTGCCAGGGTCCCATAGAGACCTCGCCAAGTGAGCTAACATCAATTGCGTCAACCGCTGCGACGGACTGGATATACCTTGCCGCCTCTATTGCGTCGTCACGGGTCCAGGGCACAGGGAAATACGGGCTCTCGTCATCCATGCGGATGCTGATGGGGAAATTTGCAGGAACGCGGCTTCTGATTTCCTTTATGATCTCGACGAGGATTCTGCAACGGTTTTCCAGGCTGCCGCCGTATTCATCCGTGCGCTGGTTGAAAAACGGCATCAGGAACTGGTCGATAAGATAACCGTGCGCTCCGTGGACGAGAACGCCGTCAATTCCGGCATTCCAGCAGCGGAAGGCGGCCTCGCCGAAGTCTTTGACGATCTCATGAATCTGCTCGACTGTGAGCGGCTCTGCGGGAAAGCTCTCCTGCATTGTAAATGGAGGCATGCTGCTCGATGAGCGGTACATTCCACCGTTTAGATAGGTCAGAGCCATGTTGCCCGGGTGGTGGAGCTGGACAAAAATCTTGGTATCATACTGATGCACGGAATCGGCAAGCTGCTGCAGTGCCGCCATATGAGCCTGGTTGTAGCAGTGCATCTGTCCCTCATGGGCTATGCCGCGCCTCTCAGCGGGCGACACTGCGCAGTAGCTGGTCTGGATCAGGCCCACCCCGCCCTTTGCGCGCTCGGTATAGTATGCGATCTGGCGCGGGCTGCATTCTCCTGAGTCCACGCCCAGACTGTCGCCCATAGGGGACATGACGATTCGGTTGGATATAGTGCAGCCGTTTATATTGATCGGCTGGAAAATATGTGGATAGTGTTTGTTTGCCATTTGTGTTTACTTCCTCTCATTTCGATTGTTGCCTTGAGCTTGGATTACATTTCTTTCTCCTCGACCAGTGCCTGGAACTTTGTGCTCTTGCTGTTTCCGTAGGCCATAAGAACGAAAACTGCCAGTACGACTGCACTCAGAGCGGCAATCCATGCGCATGTTTTGTAGGAATTCGTGAAGCCATAGATGACCTCCCACAAGATGACACAGATGGAGTTGCTGATTCCGGCAGCCATGCCTACAATGGGAAGGACGCTGCTGTATTCGAACATGCCGAACACTTCGCGTGTCGCAACAGGGTTCAGAACAGATATCGACGAAATTCCGCAGCCGTAGCAGATGATAAATATGTACGGCACTGCTGCCACTGATGCGCCGAGGAAAATCTGAAGTGCGAAGCCAAGAAACGCGACGGCACAGGCGACAACGAAGGACCACTTTCCTCCAATTTTATCTGCCAGCCAGCCGAGTAGCAGCTTCCAGACAATCATGGATCCGGAGAGCCAGGCGAGGAAGCCCGCAGCCTGGGCAAGCGAGAAGCCCTGTTCCATGAAGAAACCCACCGAGCTCTGTGTGAAGGCGAGCAGGAAGCCGAAGAGCATCAGACCGATCACGAAATACCACATCGCCGGAGTCTTAAGCGCGCTCTTGAGCGAAAGCCCTGTTATGGTCGCCTTCTGTCCGGCTCCGGCCTTCTGCCTTTCCATGTACTTCTCAAGTCCGTAGGGCTGAAGTCCACAGGACTTTGGTGAATCGCGGAACAGGAACAGCACACAGACCCAGATAATCGCCAAAATGATGATTCCGCTGATCCTGTAGCCGTTGCGCCAGCTGCCCTCAATGATTTTGGCAAGCGGCGAGGAGAAGAACATGCCGACGATGCCGGTCATTGAACTCGCCAGGCCGATGAGCATGCCCTGCTTGTCGAGAAACCACATGTTTATTGCGATGTTCGCGATTGTCGTAACGCAGGAGGACAGGCCGATTCCGGTGAGTGCGCCGAGGACGTAGAAGTGCCACAGCTGGGTCGAGAAGCCCAGAGCAAGGTATGCAAGTCCGCCGACGGTTCCGAAAACGGCTATCATTTTTCTGCCGCCCCATTTGGGGTACAGTGTCTTGAGTATAAATGGTGCGGGCAATATTCCGGCGAACATCGCGACGGTGTAATATGCCTTGAGAGCCGGGAGCGCAAAGCCCAGGTCGGCTACTATATAGTTGTAGTACAGGGAAATTGCGGTCGATGTAAAGTAAATTATGACATAAAGCAGGCATGTGGATATAACGATCATTATGTGGCGGCCCATCCCGCGCTTTGCAGTGTTTTCTGGCATTATGATCCCCTTTCTTTATAGGTGGCGGCAAGGTTTCCCCGCCGCCACTTCATCCCACAAACAGAACAGCTAATCGAAATCGTAGTACATTTCCTTGAGTATCTCTTCCATGCTCTCGGGGTAGTTGCCCCCCGCCATGTACCAGGTGCTGTCCTTCATAACCTCGGGTCCCATGTTGATCCAGGTCTCATAATCGCAGCTGGCTGAGGGGGCGGAAATTCCCACGCTCTTATACCAAGTAATAAATGCCTGGACAATCTCCTCAACAACGTTTTCGGATTTCGGGTCAAGCCCCAGATACTCCGCAAGCATAGAGCGGGTATTGTCGACCTTGGGCAGGTAGCGACGCAGTGTCGCGGGCTGTGACCATGCGCAGGCTATGCCATGTATGGTTCCAAAATAATGTGTGATTGTGTGAGCGAAGGCATGTCCCCAGCAGCCTATGCCACCGTAGAACATGGGCATCGCCGTTGCTATGGCGATGGCGCTTCTGTAAGTGATATTCTCGGGCTGGGCAAGCGATTTTGGCAGAACCTCCATAATAATCTTGATGAGGTCGAGGTTCACCATGCTCTGCATGTAGTAGTTTCCACCTGTTATGAGCAGCTTGTTAAAGCCATGCGCGATCGCGTCGCAGGCGTTTCCAATGGAGTTTTCACGGTCAACCGTCACAGCAAAATTGGGATCGATAAACGCGTAGTCAGGGCTTGTGTTGCCGCTGGATACGGAGTCTTTGGTGCCCTCGGGGCTCGTAACAACCGCACCTGCAGACAATTCGCAGCCTGTTCCGCTCATGGTGCAGACGGTTACAAGCATCATCGAGGTGTTGCGGGGATAGTATTTGAAATTTGCTTTGATAGCGATGTCGTTTATCTTGTGCTCAGGATAGCCGCACAGATGCTTTACCGCCTTGCCGGTATCCTCAACACTGCCGCCGCCAACCGCGACGATGACGTCAAAGCCCTTGTCCTTCATATAATCAAAAGTTCTATGTACCACCTCTGCGGTGGGGTTAACAATGGTATCGTCGTAAATCTCATACTCGATTCCGGCAGCCCCCAGGCTCCTGGCTACAACATCCGCGTAGCCCAGAGAGCGGACAATAGGCCCCGTGAGAATGAATGCTTTTTTCTTCTGGTACATTGCAAGGCGCCCTCCTACGCCCTCCACGCAGCCGGGACCGAAGGAATACCCGCAGCTCGGATTAAAGTCATAGTTTTTTGTAAAAATATCGTATTGCTCTTCCTTAATCATATCAATGCTCCTTTACATTTCTCTGCTTATTGGCTTTTCCACCTTATACAAGCCGATTATATCGGGATCGTTACATATTTATCAGACAAATCGTCTTAAATTTAACATTGACTCTTTGGCCATTTTGGACTATAGTGTCTGCATGTAGTAGCCCGGTGAGAACAGCCGCTTTTTACGATAAATGCTTGAAATAGGGGGATTTTAAATGAATTTGAGCATGCACATCATCGAGGACTGGATGTCAGACAGGGTGATATCGTCCAAAATAGACAGGGGAGACTGCCTTATCGCCAGCTGCCTGTTGTCCGATTTGGATGAAGGCTGCGCACCGGACTGTCTCTACATCGGGAAAGCCGCTCTTCACGCAGAATATGCCGACGGCGTCAATACCGTAATATGCCGCAACGCAGAGGATATTGTGGTGATCCAATCGGACGATGAGATAGATGTCTACCAGCAGATAATGAATGCCTTTATTTTCTATAATCACTGGGAGGGCGAACTGAAGGACGCCGTTATCATGCGTTCATCCTTCCAGAGAGTGGTAGAAATTGCCTACAGAGCTTTCCGCTGTGTCATACTCGCCTTCGACTGGCGTGGCGTTATCCTGGGCAGCATGCCGGAAAAAACAGACGACACTGAAGTTTCGATTATTGAGCCATATATTTTTAAAAGGATGCAGGAGGGCGAGGTCTGCAAAAGAGTAGCGCAGAACACCATTCCGGCAGGCTTTGTGGATACGCATGTGTACCCGTCTGTACTGGCCTTCAATGTTGTATTTTCGGATAACTCTTTTATCATTGTCTACTGTGTTTCTGATGCCCCCCGCAAAAATGGGGCGCACATGCAGCTCGCCCTGTATATGAGGTCTGTAATATCGTATCTAAAACCGGACTATTCTTCCGGGGGGCATCTTGAGCCCCTGCACGGAGAGCTGATTCAGATTTTGGACGGGGAAAAGCCAAACCATGCCAAAATAGAGGAGATTCAAAGGTTTAAAGATTGGCAGCATAACCATAAATACATGCTTTATGTTTTTGAGGCACATTCAGATTTTCAGCTGAAGCGCAAGGGTGCCGACTGGATGCTGGCAGACAGGATAAACCATTCAATAGTGTTCTCTTATCAGGACAGGCCGCTCATGCTGCTGCCACTGAGCGAGCGCGCATCCGCGGGAGAAATTTTGCCGACCATACTCCCGTATCTGGATATCAGCGGAGGAGGCTCGATGCCTTTTTCTGACTGGGAAGCACTTCCGACTGCCTATATGCAGGCAAAAGCGGCCATGGCTCTGGGGGGGAACGAGCCGGGAAAATTTTATTGCTGTGAAGATTACGCCTCTGACTACATCATGTTGTGTGTTCATGAGCAGTGCAAAAAGATCAACATGATATCTCCGGACGCCGAGCTGCTGAAGGCCTATGACGAGGAAAATAAAAGTGAGCTGCTCAAGACCCTGAATGTGTATCTGCGCTGTCAGTCCAGCATGACGGCTTCGGCGGAACAGCTGTACATCCACCTGAACTCCATGAAATACCGCATGAAGAAAATTGAGTCGATGATCTCGTCCGACCTCAAAAAACACAACGACCGCATAACACTTCTTTTCTCGAGCGACATTCTTCTCGATCAGAGATAAATTGGAAAACTCCCCTGAAATCTTATGATTTCAGGGGAGTTTTTAATGTGGGTCGATGCAAATATCACTTAGCCCATTTCCACTGGCCGCTTCCTGCGCCCAGTTCGAAGTGGTACTTTACGATGCCTAGGTCAACCTTGGTGTAAAATCCCGAGCCCGGCAGAGCCTTCACCGCATTACCGTCCAGCTCAAGAGTGAATTTTTGCTGATTCATTGCGGTCGGTGCGAGCTGAGCCGCCTCCATCCCGTTGCGGAACCAATCGGGCATGCTGCCTGCAACGGAGCTCAGCTCCTCAATCGTCTTGAGCTTGTGGCTGACGCCATTTGTCTCGCCATAGCCGAGCGCAATAACCATCAACTGCTTCTCTCCCGCACCGACAACAGCGGCACTTTTACCCTTGCTGTAGGTCAATGCAACCCAGCAGGTATTGAGTCCGAGCGCCTGAGCCTCCAGCACAATCTTCTCACCGTAATATCCGCATTTCTCGTCAAGGTCCGTGGCCTTTTTACCTACGAGCGCGATATAGTTTTTCACGTTTTTAAACTTGCCGTACTTTGCCATTGTGCCCGCAAAAGCATTGGGCTCATCTGTGCACAGCTGGATATGCAGCCCGCTTTCACGGTTGCACCCGTCGACCGTCCGGCGAAGCTGCTCGAGCACTTCACTCTCAATTTTCCTGTCAGTGTAGCTGCGCACCGAGTGGCGATCTTTCACTGCCTCTGAATGTGTCATATTATATTGCCTCCTAATTATAAGTTCTTGCTTTCACAGCAGGGCCCGCCCGCGGCTCTTTTTTGCGAGACCTCTTGTACCAGCTCGTTAACATGATTTACCAAATCCGCTACCTGCGCCCACTGGCTCTCATTGGCATCAACGTGGTAGAAATTCATGGTTCCGACCTTATACATATTGACTATGCCAGTATATACCACATTCGTAAAGAAAATTGAGATTATCAATTTTATAAGACATATTTTCTCAATCAGGAGTACAAAATATTTTGCTGTTTAATAGCATGACAGGTTGATTAGCTTATAGAAAAAAGTCCTGAAATCATTGCAATTTCAGGACTTTTATGCTTGGGGATGATCACAAGCGGCATCAGAGATTTTTAACGGCGAGGAAGGCCGCGCCCGTGGCGTCGCCTATTCTGCCGGGACTGGTGCAGTCGCCAATGTGGATAACGCGCTCGAAGCGGCTCTCGAGCTCCCCTCGCAAGCTGAGATCGGGGCGGATGCCCAGGGAGAGAACCGTTGCGTCCACCGCTATTTCATACGCCGCGTTTTCCTCGACTTCCTTTAAGTCAATAAAGCCGTTTATGTTTCTCATGCCCTTAAGGCTCGGGCTTATGAACTTGCCCCCATAAGGCTCGACGACGACAGCGCCGTCTTTTATCTCCTTGAGCGCTGTGCTGGTCTTTATTGTCGCGCCACGCTCTTCGAGGAACTGCTGGGTCTTGACGACGTTGTAGTAGAAAATCCCGTTGCCGACAATTGGCATCATCTCGATTACGACGACCTCGTTGCCGTCCTCGGCGAGACGCTCCGCGGTTTCAAGGCCCGTCATACCGCCGCCTATCACCGCCACCCGCTTGCCCGCCATCTTAATCTTGCCGTTTAGCACGTCGAAGGAGGAAATACCCTTTTCTATGCCCGGTATTGAGCGGGGCACGATGGGTTGTCCGCCACAGGCGAGTATCACGGCATATGGACTGTCGGCCTTGAGCTCATCAAGCATCGCTGTGCTGACCTCGGTATTGAGATGAACCTCTATATTTTCGTTCTTCTCCACCTGACGGCGGTAAAACTCCACGAGATTGTCCATGCGAAACTTGTTAGGCGCCTTGTTGGCGAGGTTCAGCGAACCCGCAAGCTCGGTGCGCTTATCGTACAGCTTCACCTTAAAGCCGCGCTCGGTGAGCGTTAGTGCGGCCTGAATACCCGCCGGGCCCGCGCCGATTATGATTACCGTGCCCTCGCCCTTTTTGAGCGGTGCAAGGTTATCTATCTCACGGCCCAGCAGCGGGTTCACCGCGCAGCGGATCTGCGCGTCCTCGGCGGTAACGCGGTAGAGGCAGTAGTTGCAGGAGATGCAGGGGCGTATATCCTCACTGCGCCCAGACTGCGCCTTGTTGCTCCACTCAGGGTCCGCGCTGTGCTGCCGCCCCATGAGTACGAAATCGTACACGCCCTCAGCGAGGAACTGCTCGGCCTCTTCGGGGGTCTTTACCTCGTTAGGGCCGTAGATGGGGATTTTGAGCTCCCGCTTGAAGCGCTTATAGTATTTGTTCCTCCAGCCTGCCTTCATCTCGGGCGCACCCGTGCGATCCACGGAGCCTATGGAGAAGTTGAGCGCGTCAACTCCGTTCGCCTCGAGATGCTTTGCGACGGCAAGCATATCCTCCACTGTGCTCTCTCCCTCGATGCCCTCGCCGTCAAAAAGGTGTATGCGGCAGGTCACAGGAAAGCTCGCTGGCACGCGCTCGCGAATTTTTTGCACGGTCTCAACGATGATGCGGCAGCGGTTTTCCAAAGAGCCTCCGTATTCGTCGCTGCGTTCGTTTCTCACGGGGCTTATAAACTGGTTCATCAGGTAGTAGTGCCCGCAGTGGATCTCTACCCCGTCCGCGCCCGCGGCAAAGGCATGCTCGGCGCCGCTGGCAAAGCCCTCTTCGATACTGTGTATCTCCTCCACGCTGAGCTCATGGCAGGGGGCGGTCTTTCCGGCAAGCTTAGAGGGCAGCGCTGTTGCTGACACGGGGCTGTGACCCTCGTTATATTCGGGTGCGGTTTTGCGTCCCGGGTGATTGAGCTGGCAGAAGAGCTTGCTGCCGTATTCGTGCACCCGCTCGGCCAGGATCGCCATGGCGTGCCGGTCGTTCAGACTCCTGAGGTGTGTCTCGCCCGACATGGCTATGCCGCCCAGTTCCGGGCCGACAACTGCTATGTAACCGACGATGACGAGGCCGCAGCCGCCCTTCGCCTTGGCAGTATAGTATTCCACTGCGCGCGGGGAGAGCTCCCCGCTTGCCTGACCCAGGGTATCGTCCATCGGGGACAGGATCACCCTGTTTTTTAACTCGCAGCCGTTTATGCGACCCCGGCTGAATACTCTCTCATACATATTGTCTTTATCTCTCCATTTCGTTTTTTGCCGTTTTAAAAGCTGATTTTTACTCCCTTATACGCGTCGATGGCGATGCGCTTATAGTCCTCGCGCGTGCCCTGCCGGGGCGCGGAGCCGGCGCTCGCGCCGACCTTATTTTTATGCTCGGCAGTGTCGGCGATGCCCTCGAGATCCTCAGGCTCTATCGTCATGCCCCGGTCTTTGAAGTTATCCGGAAGCTGCAGATCGTCGCGCAGAGCCTCTATAGCGAGCACGCAGCTGCGTGCAGCCTGCAGTTGGGTCATACCGCCGGTGTCTATGCCCATGACCGCGGCACAGTCGGCGAGCTTTTTAGAGGCGACCTCGACGTTGAAGGCCAGAATGTGCGGCAGGAGCACAGCCAGAGTGGTGCCGTGGGAAATGTCGAAGCGCCCTCCTATGGCAAGGCCGATATTGTGCCCGTCGCCGGTGCCGATGTTGCTGGCTATCATGGTGGACATGTGCGCTGCCAAAATCATGTCCGAGGCCGCCTCTATGTCGTTGGGATCGTTCACGAATTTTAAGAGACTCTTGCAGATCATGCCGAAGGTCTTTATCGCGATGGCGTCGGTGATGGGGTTGGCTTTCTTTCCGATGTAGCCCTCTATACAGTGCGCCAGCGCGTCGAAGCCGGCGTCCGCCGTCACGTAGCGGGGCGAATCCTTTAAAAGAGCCGGGCAGAGCAGGGCCACGGGAGAGACGCACATGGGCGAGCCTATCTGCGCCTTTGTCTTGTTAACCGTGTCCACGATTGAGATAAACTGCGTGACCTCCGCGCCGGAGCCCGCGGTGGTGGTGACCATTATCTGCGCAAGGGGCATGTTTTTCACCTTGTTCATGCCGTAATAGTCGCAAAGCTGTCCGTCGTTGGTTCTCAGGAGCGCGGCGGCTTTGGCGGTGTCGATGGCGCTGCCCCCGCCGAAGCCAATCACCACGTCGGCGTCACTGTTTTTGAGCGCCTCGGCCGCCGCCGTCATGGTGACATTGGTCGGGTTCGGCTGCACCCCGGTGTAGACATCGAACGGGAAATCGATATTCCGCATGGCGCTTTGCATTTCGCCCCAGATCGGTAGCGCGGCCACGCCCGGGTCGGTCATTATAAGGGCCCTGTTCACTCCGAGCGCCTTGCGGGCCTGTTTGAGACCGTCTCTCAGATCATTATTAAATATGGTTCTGACTGTTGAGAAATAGCTGAAGTTGTTCATTATTCCCTCCTTGAAAGTCGTCGCTCATCATCATACATAGTACACATCATCCTGCTAAAAACATACCAGCTGCGCACAGCTGCATACAATTACCCGTTTTTACTATCTTTGCCTGATTCAGAGTCTTTTTAAAGCAGTCTTTCACCCGTCAATGGTTATTTTGTTGACACAGACAGCGGGCCTAGGGTATTATAAAGTATAAGATTTCATAGTAGTTTATTAATTCTTTTTGTTAAAACACACGTATTGGAGTGAGAACGATGCCCCTGGGCGATAAGAGCATGAAGCTGTACCGTTTTCAAAATGAGCTGCCCAGCCTGTATATGAACAGGCCGTCTGACGAGCTTTTCAAGTTCAGCATTCTGCGCCTGCTGGACAAGCACTTCGGCTATAAAAACACCCTGCTGGGCTTCCTTGGCAACATTGACCAGCGGATCCTGAGCCCGAATATCTCCGTCAACGGCATTGACATGACTTTTGCTCAGGAGTTTCTGCGCGCCATGTGGGCGCCGGACTCCCCCTGCGGACTCGACAAGGATCTGTGGATATTGAGCGGCGTGCGGGACTACAAGAAATACGGAATCTACAAAAAGCTGCTGAAGCCCCGGGGCTTCACCGACTGCGCCGTCGTATTCCTGCGCCTGCCGGGAAAACCCGCCTACGTGGCCTATTTGACGCTTTTTATTGACAGCGGCGTCTTCTCAAACGAGGAGCTTGAGCTCATAAAGCTCCTGGCAAAGCCGATATCCATCGCAGAGGATAACTATTTGAAGATATGGAACCTCCAGAACACAATGAAGCTCCTCCAGAGCAGCATCAATTTTTTCCCTCTGGGCATCATGATCATCGAAAACCTCGACAATGTGACCTACGCAAATGACCTCGCAAAGGAGTATTTGAAAGAGCTCGGCTACCCCGACCCCAATTTCTACGGTGCGTTTTATTTAAACGAGCTGTATAGATACTACCAGTACGACGTGCTGAATTTCGGGGCGAGCAAGCCCATCAGGATTAACCGCTTCCTCTTTAACCTCCAGACTCTCAGCAATCCCGGCAAGACCCTGGCTAACGTCGATAAGCTGCTGGACGACGAGCAAATGCTCTTTGACCCCAGGAGCGGCCCGAACATCAACTACAGGCAGATAACCACCTGCGTTTATATCGTCAGCGACAGGAACTACAAGGCGAACATGAACATATCCCACGCCACCATGGAGCGGCTGGGACTCACGAACAGGGAGCGGCAGGTCGTAGACTATATCGTGAGCGGCCTCTCCAACCAGGAGATATCCGAAAAGATGTTCATAAGCATAAACACCGTGAAGATACACATCTCCAATGTCTTCAGAAAAGCCGGCGTCAGAAGCCGCACGGAACTTCTCGACAAGCTGTATAATCTTGAGAGGCAGAGTTGAGCCTGTCAAAAAAACCGCTCTACTTCTTTGACAAAGTAATTTAAAGTTTCGCTGTCTCAATTGCGAAACTATGTGGGGCTTTTTTAGAGTCCCGAACAAGTGGGGCAAGCACCTTTTCGGTGCTTGCCCCACTTGTTTTTGTTGCATTGACCTTTTATTTTCGCTACACATTCTAGTAAAGTGTAAAATACCAAGGGCATGACGGGCTGAATGGGTTTAAAAATAGGCTATTGTGATTATGTTTCACCGGCCCAATACCCACTAAAATGATATTAATAAAAGTTTGTCAATCTCATCATCCAAGTACACATGCCCAAGCGCTTAATCTAGCTTTTATATTGGAGGAAAGCCATGAACAATGAAGCCATAAAAGTCTGCGCCTATGACCTGCCGGTAAAAGAGCTGGATCTGGGCGGCGGTGTCACAAAGATACTGACCGCCGCTCCCGACCCGCAGCTGTCCCGGCCGGAAGTCAGTCCAGAGCGCAGCTCACGGGACGTATTGAGCGTCTGCCTTTACGGAGCGGGAGTGAGGCAGGGCAGCTCCTTCGCCCCGCCGCGGATGAGCTACGAGAAGCTGTACCACCTCTTCGACGATGCGCCGGAGCACACATATTCCGCCAGGACTCCGGTCTTCGGCTACCGCTCGGAGAGCGGCAGGTTTATCTCGCTGGAGAACCTTATAAACGCCCTGTATCAAGAGGGACGGTTCAGCACAGGGGAGATGTCCGAAAAAAGGCCCGAGGCGACGGTTACCGTCTCATCCGGAGGAAGGGTTTCCCGGCTGCTCGCGGGACAGCTCATGGACGGCAGGCGATATCACTACCCACTTTTGACCTCCGAGCAGATACTCTCCGGCATGAACCCCGCGGACAGCAGGGGAGAGGCCCTCGACGCGGGACTCCTGCGCACGGGCTCCTCGCCCGTAGACTACCGGGTCATATTCGTCATGGGGCAGAGGAACTGGAACGACATCACCGAGCCCTGTTTCGTGGACTTTGCCGACGGCGGGGCGGGTATATTCGTCGAATACCTTCCCGCGGAGCGCGTGCGCCACAATGTGCTGCATATCGGCCCTCTGGGCGGGGAGTTCGACAGGGACATAAGCGCCTTTAGCGGCAGGGGCAAGGATACGGTGGAATGCTCCGCGCCGGCGGGGTCGCTCGTCAGGTTCAATATTGACAACGACGATTTTTTGAACAACTCCCGCATGTACTATAAGTTTACACTGGACGGCGAGGACTGTGGGATCCCCTCACCCGAGGACGGCTTTGTTTACAACACCCGTATCCCTCTCTACTTCGGCGGCGGCGCGGACTATCCCTCGGGCATAACGTTGCCCTGCGGGCGCCGCTGCATGGACATAAAAATACTGGCTCACAGCGCCGCCCTCGGGGACTCCGAGGTCGACAGTTTTAAAATCAAAATCACCTGAACGGAAAAGGAAAAAGAGGAGTGTAAGATATGACATACCAATTGTGGCTCTGCATCATTGCAATAGTCGCCGCGATTATACTCGGCAACAAGCTAAAGCTCAATACCGGCATCATAGCCGCGGCCTTTGCGTTTATCATCGGCACGCTGACCATGAACCTCTCTGCCACGCAGATAATAGGCTTCTGGCCCGATAACATCTTCTATTTTATAATTGCCTGCGGACTGTTTTTCACCTTCGCAGTCGAAAACGGCACCGTCCAGACTCTCGGTAAGAAGATGCTCTACCTGGTAAACGGGCGCGCTGCCCTCATCCCCTGGATAATCTGGATGATCGGCTTTGTCGTCGGCGCAATGGGCGCGGGCGTCGCCTCGATCACCATCATAGGCCCCCTGTGCTTTCCCGTGGCTGCGGCTGCCGGCCTCTCCCCGCTCATGACGGCGACCTCCATCATGTGCGGCTGCATCGTGGGCTTCAACAATCCCTTCACCGGACAGATGGGCGTCACCATCATGAACCTTATCGCAGACGCGGGACAGATGCCGAACGAAGCCGCCTTCTATTCGATGGATGTGTGGATTTCCCGCGTCTTTCTCATGCTGGCTCTCACCCTTGTAGTCTATATAATCACTAAATCCTACAAGGCCAAAAAGGTCGAGGTCCTAAAGCCGGAGCCCTTTGAGCCCATCCAGCGCCGCACCATGATACTTTTGCTGGTGGCGACCTTCTTCATGGTCGCGTCAATGCTGCTTGCCACGGTGTTTTCAAACGTCGCCTGGCTCACCACTATCTCGAGATTTGCACAGCCGCAGGCGATCATGACGATTTGCGCAGTCATAGCCATGATAATGAAGCTCGCGCCGGTTGGAAACGTGATGAAGTCACTTCCGATGAGCACGGCGCTCATGATAGCGGGCTTTACGATGATGATGGGCGTCGCCCGCGAGGCGGGGCTGGTGGATGCCCTCGCCGCCGTGCTCGGCCAGAGCATGCCCGGCTGGATGCTGAGCGCGGCCTGCCTTCTGCTCGCGGGGCTTATGGCCCTGTTTTGCAGCGGCACCGCCGTCGTGTTTCCACTCATCTTCCCGCTGGTCGTGCCGCTGTGCGAGGCCACGGGCGCAAACCCCCTCGGCCTCTTCCTCGGTCTCACGGCGGGCTCAGTCGTGGCCTCGCTCACGCCTTTCACAACAGGCGGCGCACTCGTCATCGCGGGTTGCCCGGACCCGAAGGCACAGGAGGTTCTGTCCACGCAGCTCATCTGGCTGTCGGTTATCGCACTTCTGGTCACGACGCTCTTATCCTTCACGGGTTTCCTGAATGTCTTCAACTTCAGCTGGGCCGTCGGCTGATCGGCTCTTGAAACGCAAATCCCCTCGCCGCTATGCGGCGAGGGGCGTGAAATCCGGTTCTCGTCAATGCACCTAAGGGCTTCCGGCAAGCCCCGTCAGCCCTTCGGCAAAATCATCCGCACCGAGGCTCTGTCCGGGAGCGAAGTACAGCAAGAGCGCCTGAGTGTGAGCTGCGGAAATCTGCCATCTTCGACAGTGCTCCCGCAGGGCCTCACCGGCAGGCAAATTGTCCGGCACGTGCCCGGCGAGTCTCTTATAGACCCTAAAAAACATTCTTGCGGCATACATATCTGCGCGGTCGGAGGATAGCTCGGTGAGAAGCGGACGGAAGCTCTCACAGCGCTCCAAAATTTCGCGCAGGGAGCCGCCGGAAGTAAGCGCTCGCAAAAAACACTGCTCCAGCATGGCTACAAGCAATTTTTCCACGCTCTCAAAGTGCCGGTAAAAGGTGCTCCGGGCTACACCTGCCCGCGACGCCAGCGCCGCGACCGTGATCTGACTGGAAGTCGCCTCACAGAGCAACTCGCCCGCCACATTAAACAGCGCCCTGACGGACTTGCATTCCCTGCCGGGGCAATCCGTCGCCGCAACACTCAGCTCATAAGGGCTCGGAGGGTTCACGAGAAAATCCTCCAGCTCCCGCGCGGACAGCGTCGGATGTCTGTCCTTGATGCCGTAGGCGGTGTAAAAACCGGCTCTTGTCTCATATATAAGCGGCAACAGCGCATCTCGCGAGCCGGTCTCACCCAGCTGTCTGCTTGCCTCGATATACTCTGTCGCAGCAGACAGAATTCCCTGACTCTCCAGAAGCCTGAGCAAATCCATGGACGATATTATTGCCGATGAAAGCGCCCGCATGTACCCGCCAAACTCATCACGCTGCGGCTCGCGCGTATAATCCGCAACAACGCCGAAAGCCCGCTCCAGCAGGAATGCAAGGACCTCGTCACGGCTCTTGAAGTGGTTGTAAAAGGTCGCGCGAGACATATATGTGCGCCCTGAGATGTCCCGCACGCTGATTTTATTGTAGGGCTTCTCCCTCATGAGAGAGAAGAGCGCGTTAGAAATGAGTATCCGGGTTTTCGTATTGTACAAATCGCATCCCTCTCCGGCAAAACTGCCCTAAGCTTGAAATATCACATCACAGCGTTTAAACTATACTACTATTGGGAGGAAACAACAATGGCATGGACCATACATGACCTGCACGACGCAATTTTCGGGACTGACGCCCGACTGCAGACAGGCAAGAAGCTCAAGGAATACTGCTGCACTAAAGCAGCGCTCATCTTCGGCCGCTCCCGCGAGCCCTATGTCGCGGAACTTGAGGGTATTATACGCGCCGAGGGCGTGGAGGTCGTCTCGTACAGGGCCGCCGAGGGCGAGCCCGTCTCAAGCGAGGTCGAAAAATTCGTGGCCTTCTGTAAGGCGGAAGGAATAGACGGCATGGTGGCACTCGGGGGCGGCTCCGTCATGGACACCGCAAAAATCGCGGGCAAGACGCTTGCCAACGGCGGCAAGGTCACCGATTACCTGGGCGGCTACACTGCGCTCGCAGCGGGCAACGAGATATTTAAACCCCTCATCTGCCTGGCCACCACCGCCGGCACCGGCTCGGAGGTCAGCTGGGGTCTTATGTGCCTCAATGAGGAGAACGGGAAAAAGACCTATTGCCTGCACCCTGCCACACTCGCAATCGACGATCCCATCTACCCCGTGGACATGGATCCCTACATAACAGCCTACACCGGCATAGACGCTCTGGCTCACTGCGCCGAGAGCATCTGCAATATCTACGCCATGCCGAACTGGATGGCAGATACCTTCTGCCGTGAGGGCATCAAAACTGTCATGCAGAACCTTCGCGCTGCGGTGGCAGAGCCCGCAAACGAGGAGGCCCGCGCACGCATGAGCTGGGCCGCCGTGCTGGGCGGATACGCCATCACCCTGCGCAAGACCTCCATCGGCCACGCCGTATCAAACCAGATTTCTGACACCTTCCACACTCACCACGGCGAGGGGGCGAGCTGCGGGATGACCGTCCAGGCGATGTACAACATCACCGGCGCTCCCGAAATCACGAAGGTCTGGGCTCCCCTTTTCGGCGTCGACTGTCCGGAGGGCGCGGATCTTGAAGAGGTCGGCAGGAAGGTTTTTGGGGAGGTTCTCTCTCTACAAAAGGACATAGGGCTCAAAAACATGAAGGAGCTCGGCGTGCCCCGGGAATTTTGCGACACCGCGACGGACAATATATCCAAGGATAGCAAGTGGGCCATCGTGCCCAATCCCCCCAACTTTGAGCTCGTTGGCAAATGCCTGTTCGAGTGCTGGGATATATAGCGCGCAGGTGCAATTTCAACTGTATTGTAAGAAAGATATTATAGGAGGCACAGATGGCCTGGAGCATTCACAATATACTCGGCGCGGTCTTCGGGCGCGATGCCCGAAAAGAGACCGGCAAAATTCTCAGAGAGTACGGCTGCCGCAGGGTGGCCCTCATCTATGACTCCGCCATGCTGCCGCTCGGCTTTGAAAGAGAGCTGCTGGACATTATAAAAGCTGAGCAAATCGAGGTTCTGCCCTATCAGGCCGCATCGGGTGAGCCGAGCTCAAGCGAGCTTGAAAAATTCGTGCATTTCTGCCGCGAAGCGGCGGCGGACGGGCTTGTTGCCCTCGGCGGCGGCTCCGTGATGGATACTGCAAAGCTCACGGGAAAGATTCTCGCAAACGGCGGCAACACCATAGACTATCTCGGCGGCTACACTTCCCTTGACGTGGGCAACAAGCTCTTTCGGCCGATCATAGCACTGCCCACCACCGCCGGCACAGGCTCGGAGTCCTGCTGGGGCATCATGTGCTTAAACGAGGAGACAGGAATAAAGACCTACACCAGGCACCCGCCGACTCGGGCCGTCGTGGACCCGGTCTACTCGATGGGTCTGCCCGCCTACATCACCGCCTATACCGGTATGGACGCTCTCGCCCAGGCGGCGGAGTGCCTTGTCAATTCCAGCGCCATGCCCAACTGGATGGCGGACACCCTCTGCCGGGAGGCGCTGGACTGCGCGGTCAGGTATCTGCCCATCGCCGTGCACGAGCCGGACAACGCCGAGGCGCGGGAAAAGATGTGTTGGTCGGCGATGTTAAGCGGTTATGCCATAACTTTGCGCAAGACCTCCTCGGGTCACGCCATAGCAAACCAGATATCCGACGCGTACAACGAACCTCACGGCGTGGGAGTGGGCTGCGGCCTCGCGGCTCTGGCCCGATACAACATCCATGGCGATGCGCAGACCAGCCGAATCTGGGCACCCTATTTTCAGGTTGAATGCCCCGCGGGAGCCGACATGCTGGAAGTCGGCCAAAGAGTGTCGGACAAGATAGATGCCTTCCAGAAAAATATAGGCATGAAGAGCATGAAGGAGCTCGGCATCGCAAAATCCTTCTGCGATACCGCGGCGGACAATATCTCGCGCGACAAAAAGTGGGAGATAGTACCCAAAGTCCCCGATTTTGAGCTTTTGAGGAAGTGCATCAACGAATCCTGGGACTACTGAAGCCGTACGCCTCCTGCCGATGAAACGGCAGGAGGCGTATTTTTATGCGTGCGGCAGTTCCCTCTCAGAACGGAAAAACTATCGGCAGCCAGGCCGAGCACAGCACCCACATGAGCACCGTCAACGGGGCAGTGTACTTGGCGTAGTCGTTAAACTCGTAGCCGCCCGAGTACGAAATACCGATACACGCCCCTGCAATCGGCGTCATCCATGCAAAGCTCGAACCCATTATAAGCGCCATAGTGACCGCCAGCGGGCTGTATCCCAGTGACACCACTATAGGCAGTATCGCCGCGCCCAGCAACAGCACGACCGTGGAATTTCCCATAAACTGGCTCATGAGAGTCGACACCACGAGGACCGTCACCATGATGAGCCAGGGCGAGATATTGGTGCCGAAGGCAGAGATAAAGACGTCTGAGATGAGGTCACAGAAGCCGCATTCCCGCAGAGCGGCCGCAAGGCCCAGCGTACAGGCGAGGCGGATAAGCACATCCCAGTCCAACCGCGGCAGGGCCTCCTTGAGGTTCACCGTACGGAGGATGACACAGAGCAATGCGGCAATGTTTGCCGAAACGCCGAGCGGCAGGTCTGTGAACAGGAACAGCACTATCATCAGAAGAACTATCCCCGTCATGGTCAGACACTTTCGCCTGTCCGTCTCAGGCTTTGCGCCGTCGCTGCAGGCAAATTTCCTGACGGCGGCGCGCTCCGCCTCCTCCCTCGAGGGCTTATTCCAGATGCGGTTACCGAGCTTATAACCAATGGTCATTACATAAATAATCGTGAGCGCCAGAACGGGCAGAGAAGCCACGGTGAAGTCGGTCATGGAAAACTCGTAAGAGGTATATTCAGTCAGTATGGACTGACCCGTCAAGTTCACCGTGCAGCCTATCATCAGGCAGGCACCGCCCACCATCGACGCGAGCGATGCGGGCATTACAAGGTTCATAAAGCGCATATTCCTTTTAGATTCCGAAACGGCTGAAGCCATTATCGGCAGCATCACCGCCACCGTGGTTGTGTTGTCTATGAATGCGGACATAAGGGCCACCGACAGCATTATATACAGAAGAAAGAGCTTCTCTTTTCCCCTGGAAACCCTGAAGCAGGCCTGACCGATGAGCGTGGCGAGGCCGGATTCCTGCATGCCTCGACCCACGATGAGAACGCCAAAGAGCATAATTACGATATTGTTTGAAAAACCGGAGACGCACGTAGCGTAGGAGGCGGCCCCTGTCACTGCGAATAGTACTATTGATAGTAATGCGGTGGCGGTGGCGGGTATCCACTGTGTGATAAAAAGAATCATCGCTATTACCAAGATAATGCTGCCCAAGACTGCTGTCGACATACCTTTTCCCCCTACATGTCTTTATGATAGTCAAATTATAAACGATTTCCGGGTGGGGAGTATATAGCACCTTTGTTCTATTTTAGACCTTATTGGCGAAAATTTCACAACTACTTATGATATTAAACGCTTTATTCACGCCCGGGGCGGCGCTGGATGATGCCAACGTCACCATTTATCACATTGAAGCTGCAACAGCGTTGTGTTAGAATAAGCTTTATTGAAGCGCCGATTAATGTGCAGTATTTGGAGGAATAGGCATTGGATAGAATTTATAAATCTCTACCCAATTTTGACAAAACTGATGTCGAGAGGATTTTATCTTCGGGAACGCAAGAAGAATTATGTCTGCTTCCATTGTCTTTAGGAGAGAATTATCCTGATTGGAAGTTTGCGCAAGATATTTGCGTGTTATTGACAGAGCATGAAAATGAAATTATTAAGGCAAATGCCGCATTGGGCATGGCATACATAGCTCGTACAAAAGGAAAATTAGAAAAACATATTGTAAAGCCTGTCTTGCTTAAATTATTAAAAGAATGCATTGAGTATAGATGGAGAATTGTCTATGCAATCCATGATATTAATATTTATATGGGCTGGCACTTGGGTGAAAATGCAATAAAAAACTATACGGCAGGAGAATAGCTATGAACTGGGAGCCCTGGACAGGCTGTTATAAAATCAGCGACGGCTGCACAAATTGTTACTTTTACGGACCGCATGCAAAACGCTACGGTCAAAATGACATCCAGAAGACAGATAAGTTCGACTGGCCAATCAGGAAGAAAAGCAACGGAGAATACAACATCAAGGGGGATAAAATCCTTGCAACTTGCTTTGCGACGGACTTTTTCCTGCCTGAAGCGGACGAATGGCGCAAGGACGTTTGGGCCATGATCAGGGAAAGGGCAGACATAGAGTTTTTAATCTTGACAAAGCGAATTGACCGGTTTCCTGTGTCGCTACCCTCCGATTGGGGGCATGGATATGACAATGTAAACATCGGTTGTACCGTGGAAAATCAAGAAATGGCTGACTATCGGCTCCCGTTATTTTTATCTTATCCAATTAAACGCCGTTTTGTCGCCTGTTCTCCGCTGCTGACAGCAATTGACTTGTCAAAATATCTTGACGGAATCGAGCATGTCACGGTCAGCGGTGAGTCAGGTCGTGAAGCCCGCGTCTGTGACTTTGATTGGGTGATGGACATACGCGCTCAGTGTGTTGCGGCGAATGTTAGCTTTTGGTTCAAAGGAACTGGCTCGCTGTTCCGGCGCGACGGGGAAGTTCAAAGGATAAACCCATTTAAACAAGGCAGCCTTGCAAAAGAGCTTGATATCAGCATTTTGAATGGCAAAAAGCTGTTTTAGTGCCTCGCGTTATTAATGTAATCAAACGGATATTATGGCTGTAATGCGAAAGCGCAGGAACAAGGAGGACACAAAAATGTTCAAAAAAAGAAACTACAACAAAAGAAGATTTGATGACTGTTATAAAGCTATTATAGGAATCGGGCATAACATATTGGATTGACGGCGGTTGGTATGAGTTTGAAACTGATTATTTTGGGAGCGCCATCTTTGAGGGAATCACAATACCATGTATATCAGTCAAAGGTCAACGTGTATTTCATGCAGGGTATGAATTGAGAGAGGTTGACAAACACGATATAGAAATTATTGAAAGATTGATGACATAATTTTGAATTTTTAGTTCGTATTAACCACATAATCAACCACCCGGCTTACGTCGGGCAGCTTTACATTCAGGGCTAAAGCGGGATAAGGTGTTTGCGCAAAAAAAGTCCTGAAATCGCAATGATTTCAGGACTTTTATGGTTGCGGGGGAGGGATTTGAACCCATCGACCTTCGGGTTATGAGCCCGACGAGCTACCGGACTGCTCCACCCCGCGATATGAGAGCCTATGTATAATACCACAATGGGCGCTCAAAGTCAATAGTTATTTCTAAAGCCTAGCGATTAAAATACATGAGCCTCGGGCGCGCACCCAGCTCGATGCAGCTCCAGCGGCCGTGATCGAACCAAATGCTGTCGGTTGCGCCGTGAGGAAACCGAAGCGCCAGCGACATTACCGCGGCAAGCGTGCCTGTGTGCGCAACTATGATCGAATCCTCACCGCTTGCGATGATCTCATCCAGCGCAGGCCGCACCCTCTCTGTCAAATCCACAAAGCTCTCGCCGCCCGGCGGCGTTATATCGCTCCACTTGTCGAGCATTGCGCCAATTTCTTCGGGGTGCTTCTCCAGCATATCCATAAACGGTACGCCCTCAAGGTCGCCCATATGCTGCTCCTTGAGTCGCGCATCAACCTCTATCTCAAGGTCGCGGCCTGCAAGCACAAGCTGCGCCGTCTCAAACGCGCGTGACAGCGGACTTGCATAGCAGCGCGCGATCTCAACTTCCTTCATTCTTCCGCAGAGCGTACGAGCCTGCTCACGTCCAAGATCAGTCAGCGGATAGTCCGCCCATCCATAAAAGAGCTTCTGGGCATTGCCTTCAGACTCCCCGTGTCTAACTAAATATAACTTCATAAATCCATCCTTGCTTCTTCTACCGGCAATCCGGTGAGGTATCTTCTTATCATATCGAAGGCATTCTGGCAGGCATAGAGCCGCACAAGATTGCGTTCGCGATTTCTTATATGCTTCTCACGCACCCAGACCCGCTCCGAATCAGCCAGTGAAACGTACACAGTGCCGACCTCGTTCACGCCGTCACCATCCGGCCCCGCAAGACCGGTTATTCCTATGCCCAAATCTGAGCCAAGAGCCATACGCACGCGCTTTGCGAGCTGCTCAGCAATCTCATGGCTCACGGCTCCGTACTCGTTTATAAGCTCCATAGGCACGCCGAGCATGCTGTGCTTTGCCTCGTTTGAATACACGGTCATGCCGCCCAGAAGCGCGGCAGATGCACCGGGTATATCCGTCAGGCGCTTGCAGAGCTCACCGCCTGTGCAACTCTCTGCCACAGCGACGGTTGTGCCCGTTTCGATCAGCAGCGACATCGCGCGCTCGGCAAGGCTCACGCCGTCGATTCCGTACACGAGCTCGCCGAACATGCTGCAAACCCGCTCAATCACCGGCGCCATCATGCTCTCTGCCTGCTCTATGGTATCCGCCATAGCAGTTACGCGGACAAGACACTCGCCCTCCTTGGCGTAGGGCGCAAGAGTCGGATTGCTCAGCTCTGCCATGTAATCGCGAAGTCTGTACTCCATCTCGCTCTCACCTATGCCAAAAAAGTGGATATTATGCGAGACGATATGTCTGTCGCTGTACCCCGCAAGCAGGGGACGCACCCTGTATTCAAGCATGGCGCGGCACTCTCTCGGAGGGCCGGGCAGCATGATGACCTTGACACCCTCACGCTCAAAAACGCAGCCGGGGGCCGTGCCCCAGTCGTTGCGCAGGGCGGTGGAGCCGGCGGGCAGGTACACCTGCTGGAGATTATTCGGGGTAAGCTCGCGGTGTCCGCGCTTCACGAATATATCGCGCAGCCACTGCTCCTCCACGACATCCAGTTCAAGCGGCAGATCGAAGGCCTCCGCAATGGCAAGCTTCGTCAAATCGTCACAGGTGGGGCCAAGCCCACCTGTGGTGATGATGAGGTCGGCACGACCCTTTGCTGTCTGCACAGCCTGCTTGACTCTGCCGGGATTATCGCCAACAACGGTCTGCCAGTATACATTGATGCCATATTCGCTGAGCAGCACTGCCACGTCCGCGGCGTCCGTATTTATTGTTGAACCGAGCAAAAGCTCGGTTCCGACGGAGATTATTTCAGCCTTCACTATCTATCCATATCCTCTCAATGCCCGCTACTGCCTCAGCAACCAGGCTGTCTATATCCATCTCTCGCTCCACCGCCTCAACATCGGCAATGCGCGGCTTAGTCTTGGGGTGGCGCGGCGTGAACACCGTGCAACAGTCCTCATAGGGCAGGATTGACGTTTCGAAGGTTCCAATCTTGCGGGCTATGCTGACGATCTCCTGCTTGTCCATGCCGATGACCGGTTGCAGAACCGGCAGTCTTGTGACCGCCTGCGTGCTCGCCATGGCCTCCATTGTCTGGCTCGCCACCTGGCCGAGATTCTCGCCGGTTACAATAGCCTTTGCGCCGCATCTGTCTGCAATAATCTGGGCAATTCGCATCATATATCTGCGCATGACCAGTGTAAAATATTCCTCCGGGCACTTGTCGCGAATTTCCTCCTGAATATGCGTGAAGGGCACTACCTCCACACACATTCTGCCGCAATACGGCGTTAAGAGCCTCGCAAGCTCGATAACCTTCTCCTTAGCAGCCTCTGAGGTGTATGGGAAAGAGAAAAAATGTACGGGAATGAGACTCACACCGCGTTTTGCTATCATGTAGCTCGACACGGGGCTGTCGATTCCGCCTGAAAGCAGGGTGATTGCCTTGCCGTTCGAGCCGACAGGCATCCCGCCGGCACCGGGAGTCGCTGCTGCGTGAACATAGGCAGCGAAGTCACGAACCTCAAGATGTACGACAAGCTCCGGCGTGTGTACATCGACCTTAGTATCAGGAAATTCCTCGTTTAGCAGGCCGCCCACGTACTGCGACAGCTCGATGCTCGTCATGTGGAAGCTCTTGTCCGAGCGGCGCGCCTCGACCTTAAAGCTCGCGGCAGACTCCATATCCTCGCGCAGGTATTCCTTAGCGCGTTCAAATATGGCATCCTCGTTCTTCTCGCACGCTGCCGCCCGGGTCAGCGCGACTATGCCGAAAACCTGCTTGAGTGCGTCAAACGCGGCATCCATGTCGCAATCGTCACTCGCAGGCTCAACATACAAGGTTGACTGCGCGCAGTAGACCTTGAACTGGCCTGCTATCGGCTTCAGCCGTCTTTTGATGTTTTGCAGAAGTTTCTGCTCAAAATATCTTCTATTAAGCCCCTTCAGGACCACTTCGCCCTGCTTGAGCAGTATCATGTCGTTCATCTTAACCTCCAAATGCCGTTCAATCTGCGAACGAGCCGATACATTCTACCACAGCGATTTTTGTAAATCAACGAAAGTATATGAACAATCTGGCGTCAGTCGTTGTCTCTGAAGTCGTAGGTCCTGTACTGTATAGCTTCCGCGAGGTGCTTTGTCGCAATGTCCTCCGCAGCGTCCAGATCCGCAATTGTCCGAGCCACGCGCAGAATGCGGTCGTAGCTTCGCGCCGTCAGGCCCATCGCGGTGTATGCGCCCTCCATGAGTGTGGAGCATTCGGGCGACAGCGCGCAGGCGTCCTCCATCTCGCGCGGAGACATGTGCGCGTTGCAGTCAGCGCCTGTACCGGAAAAGCGTCCGTGCTGGCGTGCCCTCGCCGCGTCCACCCGCCCTTTAATATCCGCCGAAGTCTCTGAATCTGCCTTAGCCGCCAGCTCCTCATACTCGAGAGCCGGAACCTCGACCATTATATCTATTCTATCCAGCAGCGGTCCGGAGACCTTCGCGTGGTACTTGCGTATCTCCCGCGGCGAGCAGCTGCAACGCCCGGAGCTATGTCCGTACCAGCCGCATTTGCAGGGATTCATCGCACAAACGAGCATAAACCTGCTCGGATACGTCACCGTTCCCGCCGCTCTTGAGACTGTCACGACTCCATCCTCAAGCGGCTGACGCAAAGTCTCGCGAACATCGCGGTGGAATTCCGTCAGCTCGTCCAAAAACAGCACGCCGTTGTGCGCCAGACTCATCTCACCCGGCTGGAGCTGTGCGCCGCCTGAGAGGGCTGCTCCACTCGTCGTATGGTGCGGCGAACGGAAGGGGCGGCTGTCCACGATGGGCTGTGCACGGCTCGTCAGACCGCAGACGGAGTAGATTTCCGTGGTCTGCAGCATCTCCTGACGGCTCATGTCAGGCAGGATGGTCGATATCCGCTTCGCGAGCATGGACTTGCCGGCTCCGGGAGGGCCGACCATGAGAATGTTGTGTCCACCGGCGGCCGCGACCTCAAGTGCGCGCTTCACGTTCTCCTGACCTTTGACCTCGGAAAAATCTGAGCCGCCCCGGCTTTGGGCGGCATCTGCCTGCTGCTTCACCGGCTCAATCTCGGTCTGACCGCGGAAATACTCCAGAAGCTGCGCCACACTCTCCACAGGATAGACCTCCAGCCCGTCGGCAAATGCAGCCTCCGGCGCATTGTCCGCAGGCACGAACAGGCGCTTTATACCCGCACGCACGGATGCAAGCGCCATCGGCAACGCGCCGCGCACAGGGCGCAGGGCCCCGGCAAGGGACAGCTCTCCTATGAAGGCGCAGTCCTCCGCCGGCTCCTTTATATCGCCCGTCACGGTCAAAATTCCCAGTAGTATGGGAAGATCGTAGACCGTGCCTGCCTTTTTGGTATCTGCGGGAGCAAGGTTTACAGTAAGACGGCAGACAGGAAACTTAAGTCCGTTGTTTTTTATTGCAGCGCGGACTCTATCACGCGCCTCACGCACAGCAGCATCAGGCAGACCGACTATCTCAAACCCCGGCAGCCCCTGCGCCTGAGAGCACTCGACCGAGACCTCATAGCCGCCTATGCCCTTTATACCCAGCGAACGCACTCTGGAAACCATGGCTCACCCTCCGTAAACAAACTTATTGCAACTAAATGAGTATACAAAATTGCCCCGCTCGACAGCGGGGCAACAATTCATCCTTGATGTTTGCTGTTGACGCCAACAAACACTGTCATTTTAACAGAAGCTGGGTATCACGTCAACAAAAACAGTCGCAAGGGGCATATCTTAAGACTAATTCAGGACAACTTTTTCGCCGGTCTGCTTCTTGCGCGGACGTACTCGCTCGGATATGTAGCCACGAACATCGTCCATCGGCATATCTAAAGCCACTGACAGCTCACCATACAGCAGGTTTTCTGCTCTCTTCATATATCTGGCGTCTACCTGTCCGAATTTCCTGTTCTGACTCTCAACGTACTTTTTCTTTGCGTATATGGACAT
Source organism: uncultured Oscillospiraceae bacterium (assembly GCA_964535405.1). GTDB lineage: Bacteria > Bacillota > Clostridia > Oscillospirales > Oscillospiraceae > Scatomorpha. Next base: position 65,028 of record CAZHUG010000003.1, read on the forward strand.
GATAAGCTCCACAAGGTCGGAGCAATCATGAGTTCCTATGCTCTGCTCGTAATGAGCCGCAAGCTGGGTGAAGTTTCTGTCGTGGTAGGCCTCTGCCCGCACAGACGGAATCATATCTATAAGCGCCTCCGCCTCCTTGGCGGAGATAACCGGTCTCATGAAGACCTTAGTATCTACCGGGATCATAATTGTCCCGTCCTGGTAAAGCGGCTTAAGCATATAATACTTTCTCTTGCCGTCCGTTCCCTTCATCTTAGGGGTCTCCACCCCTTCGACGCGGCAAACACCCGTTCCGCTATATACTATCAGGTCGCCCGTCGCAAACATTCAATCACCCTGTCCATAAATGTCAACGTGCGCTCCGGCAAGAATGCCCGACCACACGCTGCGTCTATATTATAGCATATTTTTCGAACAAATGTAAGAGTAATTTCCTATTTAAGTGTATGTCGGTAAAAAAGACTCCACAAACGCAGTGTTTCATGTTATCATGGAAGCCGTTTATTAATGATCAGGAGGGTCGATTTTAATGATATTATACTTTTCCGGTACAGGCAACAGCCGTTATGCCGCAAGGCTTATAGCCGAGACATGCGGCGACGAGCTCGTAAACCTTGGCGATATTTTAAAGAGCTCCGGCCAGGCAGTTTTTTCCTCGGACACTCCCTTCGTCATCGTCACGCCGACGCATGGCTGGCGCATTCCGCGCGCGGTCGAGGCACTTCTGCGCCGGGCGAGCTTCCGCGGCGATAAACGCGTATACTTCGTCATGACCTGCGGCACAGACACCGGCAACGCAGGAAAATACTGCGCCGAGCTCTCTGGCGATATGGGTCTTAAATATATGGGTCTGCACAGCGCGGTGATGCCCGAAAACTACGTCGCCATGTTCGCAGTTCCCAGCCCGGATGAGTCGCGGGCAATAATAAACGCCGCCGAGCCGGGAATAAAGGCTGCGGCGACGATCATACAGGAAGGCCGGCTCCTGACCGAGTCATCCGCCTCTGTGGCCGACAAGCTCAAGAGTTCAATCATCAATTCCGCGTTCTATGCGCTATTTGTAAAGGACAAGAAGTTTCGCGTCACAAGCGACTGTATCGGCTGCGGCAAGTGCGAGAGCGTCTGCCCTGTGAACAACATCGAGCGGCGCGGTGTGCGCCCCAAATGGCAGGGCAGCTGCATACATTGCATGGCCTGCATCTGCTATTGCCCGACCGAGGCGATAGAGTACGGCAAAGAGTCCCTGGGCAAGCCGCGCTACCACCTGGACTGACACAGAAAGAAGGTTTCACTTGAAAAAGTACCCTCATATCGCAAGAAGAAACCCAAGGCTGATAAACCTCACAATTTCTATCCTGCTGGTTTTGGCTCTGTCGGTTTTTACCACGGTTTTTGCGCTCTGGATGCAGCCTGTATCACTGATGGCGATGCTGCTGGGCATGCTAAAACAGCCGCTGCTCATAATTTTAAACGGTCTGCCGGTTTTACTGCTCATCGCGGCCTTCGCCCTCCTGTTCGGCAACGTGTTTTACTCGGCTGCGCTGGTAAACTTGTTTATAACAGGCGGTTCAATCGTAAACCGCGTGAAGATTCATGTGCGCGACGACCCGTTTGTGCCTCGCGATATCCTGCTGATAAAGGAAGCGGCGGATGCCGCCGGAAACTATGACATGAGCCTGCCCTGGGCCTTCATAATCGGCCTTATCGGAGTGACAGTTCTGCTCATTGTTCTGGGGCGCATTTTCCCGTCCCGCCAGCCGAAGCGCAGAGGAAAGAAATGGGCAGTCCGCGGGGGCGGCTTTGCCGCCTGCAGCGCTGTTCTCGTTTGCCTTATAAGCTTCGTCTACAGCTCCACGGGCCTGTATGGCTCCTTTGCCGTCTCTAACGGCTATAATCTGTCCACGGCCTGCAACGAGCTCGGCTTTCCATATTTTTTCTGCTACCACTTCTCAACCTACAGGGTCGCCGAGCCCGAGGGCTTTGATAAGAATGAGGCCGCAGCATGGGATAACGAGCAGGGTGTCGAGTCCGGCGCGCCGGATGTAAACGTCATTTTCATAATGAACGAGGCCTTCTCCGATATCACAAACAGTGAAGCCTTCAACTATTCTGACGAGGACGATCCCATTCGCTACTTTAACAGCCTCGCAGCCGGTGAAAACGCCGTCTCGGGCCACATCGTCGTGCCGTATTTTGCCGGTGGCACTGCCGACACGGAGTTTGATGTCTCCACCGGCATGCAGACCGCCGCAATTAACCCCGCCTCGCCCTCTCTGACCGCCTTCCGAACTCTCACAAGGCAGACCGAAAGCATCTTCAGCGTCCTGGGCGATGACGGCTACTACACGAGCTATATACATCCGGGCCACGCCTGGTTTTATAACCGCCAGAACGTCTATAAGCTGCTGGGTGCTGACGATTCCATGTTCGTAAACGACCTTGGCGAGCTTGAGTATAAGGGCAGCTGGGTCACTGACAGCTGCGTTTCCGAAAAAATTAAGGAAAGCTTCCAGACCGCGGTCATGAGTGGTAAGACAGTCTTCACCTACGCCGTGACGATCCAGAATCACATGTCATACACCAAGGATAAATATGGCCAGGACTATACCCCCGCAAAGCTGCAGGCCAACGGCCTGCTCTCACAGGATATGGTAACCGCATTGTCGGTATACATTGACGGCCTGCGTGATGCCGATGCGATGCTCGCAGATATGACCAAATATTTTTCAAATAGCGGCGAGCCTGTGGTCTTGGTTTTCTTCGGAGACCACCTGCCGTATCTGGGCGACAATCGCCAGGGCTACCGCGAGCTCGGCCTGGCTGCCGCCGGAAATGACGGCGACGATCCAGTGGAGGCATACGAGGCGCCCTACCTTATCTGGTGCAACGATGCCGCGGCGGAGGCAATAGATTTTAAAATGGCTGTCAGTAAGCTCGATTTGCCGGAGGACGGGCGCATCAGCGCAAGCTTCCTCGGCGCGCTCACGCTTGAGCTTCTGGGGCGCGAGGGCGAGTCGCCCTGGTTTGATTTTCTAAACTCTTTGCGGCGCGAGCTTCCTGTTGTGCAAAACGATATTCCGGATGGTTTATCTGAGCTGATTGGAAAATACCGCTGCTGGAGCTATTACAAGCTCAAGTACGGTTTCGGCTGAAGCTAGGCCCCCGGCACAATCCAAAATCATGGCCTAAACGAAACAGGAAAAATCCCGATAAGGAAGACAAAAAGATAAGCTCTGCGAGGCAAAGCCTCGCAGAGCTTTATTTATAGTGTGATAATGTCTCAGGTGTTCTTTGCCGAATTAACGATGATGTCTATACACTGCTCAAGACCAAGTGCGCCGGAATCCATACACAGATGGTAGTTTTCAGCCATCCCCCACTGACGGCCGGTGTAGTGGCGGTAGTAAGCGCGGCGCTTGTCGTCCTTCTCGCGCAGACGCTTTTCGGGGTGAACGTCCGTCTCACCATATAGCGAGACAATCCTCTCGGCACGGAACGGTATCGGCGCGTAGCAGAAGGCGTGCAGGCAATCCTCCCTGTCACGCAGAATATAGTCCGAGCAGCGTCCAACGATCACACAATTGCCCTTTTCGGCAATTTCCTTAATCACGTTGTACTGGACTACATAGAGCTGGTCGGAAATTGGAATACTGCCGGTGCGTGCGCTCTCCGCATTCATCGCCCAATTGAACAGAAAGCTGCTCGTTGAGCTGGCATATTCGCCACTGTCAAGAACATAGTCCTCGGCTAGGCCACTCTCGGCGGCAATTTTCTTAACTAGCTCCTTATCATAATAGGCGTAACCGAGTCTTTTTGCTGTCTCGCGGGCTATAGTACGACCGCCGCTACCAAACTGACGGCTTATGGTGACGATACGTTTACTCATGACAGACCCTCCTTTTTTACTCCTTTATTCATTATATCATATATCCTGGTAATATTTCCACCTTCCAAATAAAAATAAATGATGCGCACAGCCTGAGCTTGCTGTGCGCATCATTTATCCTACTTGCAGAAATTCTCGATATAATTATCGATGCAATGTTGGATTATTTCAATAGCCTTGTCCTTGCCGCGAACCTCGTCGACAACCGTCTCCTTGTCCTCCAGCATCTTATACACGGAGAAGAAGTGGCGCATTTCCTCAAAGGTATGGCGAGGAAGCTGGGATATATCGTCGTACATGTTGTAGTTGGGATCATCTGAGCAAACCGCAATTATCTTCTCATCCATCTTGCCGCCGTCCATCATCAGGATAACACCTATGGGCTTGCAACGCACGAGCGTCATCGGCTCTATCGCCTGACTGCAAATAACCAGAACGTCCAGCGGGTCGTTGTCGTCGCCATAGGTACGGGGGATGAAACCGTAGTTTGCGGGGTAGTGCGTGGCTGTGTACAGTATTCTGTCAAGAATAATATAGCCGGTCTCCTTGTCCAGCTCATATTTTTTCTTGCTGCCCTTCGTTATCTCGACAACCGCCACAAAGGCGTCGGGACGAATGCGCTTGGGATCAATGTCATGCCATATGTTTGACATTTGCTATCTCCTTTTTCATTTATCTCTCGATTTGTTTTGACTTTCCTCATTTTGATCGTTCATAACCATGTTAGACACTTTTTCGCAAAAATGCAACTACATTTGGCGAATTTTTTCCTGAATTATTGAACCCGCGGCGTCCGCAAACTGGCTGATATCACGAATCCTGGCAACATCCTTGCCATAAATCAGCCTTGCGGCAGGCACATCGGCCTCCTCGCCTGTGAAAACGCACATAACAGCTATGCCGCGCCTGCGCAGCGCCGCTACCTCGGCCGCAGAATCCTTTATACCCGCCTCGCCGCGATAGGCGCTGCCGCCCCAACGTCCGCCGATATAGTTCATGTCGTTCGGGCTCGCGTCTGAGAGCACGATGAGCAGGCGGTTTTCGCCGCCGGACTCGTCCATGAGCTGACCTGCCGCACGCAAGGCGAGCCCGTCGCGGTTCCAGCCATCGGCAGTGTAGGCGAAAATCTCCTCATTATTGCCGCTCTCATCATAGTCTCTGAATACACGAACGACAGTGCTGCCCTCCACCGAGCAAAAGGAATACACCCGCACAGGTATCGCGCAGCGTGTCAGGCTCTCGGCAAGGATGAAGCCCTGTGTCGCGACGCGCTCCTGCCTGTACAGCTGCGAGGCAGACGCGTCGAGCAGGACATCCACCGTGAGCTCGCCCCCATCGCCGCGCTCGGATCTTTCAAAAATACTGCCGTCACCGAGTTGCTGCGCGCGCCATATCCGGTCGGGTCGCAGAGTCCCGGCGCGGGCTTTAACCGGTGTTGGATCCAGATAGACCAAAAGGCAATTTCGTATCCGCTCACCGAGCCGCATTATCTCCGTGCGGTTGCGTGGCAGATCCGAAAGGTAGCTCTTTTCGTTTTTATCTCTCTGGCTTGCGACCCTCTGCCTGTGCAGTGCGGTCTCGGTATCCCGCACCTCCCCGGCCTTATACTCGCCGCGGGTAAAGTGCAGACGGCAGCCCGCATGGGCGCCTGTGCAAAGCGCGCCCTCCAGCTCGGAAACCTTGCTGACTGTATAAATTGGCAGACCAAAACAGCGCTCAAGATATTCGCGCATGACCGGCTCACTGCGCTCACCGCGCAGTGCGGCCCTCAGACGGCGAAGGCCGCCTCCGGCTTTTTCCTCCTCGTCGGGCTCGACAGCCATTCCGGAATATCTCGTCCGCGCAGGGCGCAGCCAGGATGGCAGGCGAATGCTCTTCGCCGTTCCGGCTCTCGGCACAAAGCCATAGTATTTCAGGAGCGTCTGGCGAACGCGAGCGGCAACGTCCTCCGTCGTGAACTCCGCCGGAAAGCTCATGCCCTCCAATATCCCGCGCTCGCGCGCTGTAAGCTCCGGCGACCCGCCCACTGCGAGCATGTAGTGTGCGCGCAGCAGCCGCTCTGATTCGCACAGGTCGCGCACATCGCGCCGCGAGAGCATTTTGAGCGTGCTACCGGCATAGTCCTGCCGCAGGGATAAAAGTGCGGGGCGCTCGGCGCTTGCGCGATCAAAGCAGCTGTCCTCTAAGCCCTGCCAGATGAGTGCGGAGTAGTCATCCGCCCTTTCACCGTCACCTAGCGATAAAAACAAAGCGCGAAGCGTCTTAAAGTCGTAAAATTTATACACAGAGCCGATTATGCTGTTAAAATAAACATCTGCCTTCCCGTTTTCGTCATAGGCACGCACAAAAGGCTTTATTGAGTAATCATCAGCGGCGTTCCAAATCAGATTCACCGCCCGGCGCTTTTGGCGGTCAGCCTCGTCCTTCATGCTCATCAGGAGAACAGCTTTGTGCGCTCTAGCCCGCTTGGGATTCGGGACTTGATGACATCGGAAATGAGCCCGCGCTCATATGGATCGAAGGCTTTATTCACGATGCCCATCGCGAGCGCATCGTCTAAAGGCAGCCCCTGCTGCACCAGAGCGACCGCTGAAAGCAGTCCGCGCAGGTCGAGCGCCTTGGTCGAGACCTCGGAGCTGTCGACCTTCCTCTGAATATCGTGGAAAAGTCCCGCAAGCTGCCCCACCCACTCCGGTTTTAGCTGCGGATACTGGCTGAGAAAGAGCTTTTCAAGGTTTTCCTGAGTTATAGGCGGCATATCGATGACGACAAAACGCGATACGAGTGCCTCGTTCAGCTCACGAGTTCCGGCGTAGCCGTAGTTCATGGTCGCAATAAAGCGCGTGGCGGGGTCGAGGTCAATGCGGTCATAGCCCGGCACGTCGATGGAGCGCCTGAAGTCAAGCGTGGCATGCAGCACCGCAAGAGACTCGTTTTTTGCCATATTTATCTCGTCAAGTATGCCAAAGCCGCCCAGCTCAGCGCAACGCGTAATGGGACCGGGGCGAAATTTCACCTGCCCGTCCTTAAACGTGTCCGTGCCGATTAACGAGGCGGCGTCGGTGTTTATATAAAAGGAGATGTCCCAGCCCGGCCTGCCAAAGGCGGCGGCGAGGTTTTCTGCCAGCACATTCTTGCCTGTCGCCTTCGCGCCGACGAGCAGAAGGTTCTCTCCGCAGAGCAGAGCCGTTGCCGCCTGCTCCCAAATCGTTTTTCCATAATACTCATACTTGGGCGGACGCAGTCGGTGCTCAGCCTCGGGGCTGACCGCATGTGCTGCTCTGAAAGATTCGATTTCTGAAATTATCCTCTCGCTTACTGACTCACGTCTGAGAAAATCCAACATTATTTTGCGCCTCCCAAGCTTAAATTACGCCTCAAAAACGGGGTTATCAATATTGACCATACCCAGCGCAACGCGTGCGCCGAAAAGCTTTTCTATGCTCCCCGCAAGCTCGCCCCGCGCGGCAATTACGCGCTGGAGATTTATGCTCTTGAAGCCGTCTATCGGAAACAGCAGGTCGCAGGTCTCCGGCATTATCTTGCCTGTCTCGCTCTGCCGCCAGGTCCAGCGCCTGGTGCGAACCTGTCCGTCCGACACATAAACGACCTCGCCCGGCTCCGCCAGCTCCGCCTCACCGCCGCCGAAGGGTATGAAGCTGTCGCCTTCGCCCGCGTGGCGCACCTCAAGCGCACGGCTGACCGTCGCCATGTCATGCGCACCGATCGGAAGTCGGTATTTGAGCGACACGGCGTTGCCCAGATCCACTATGGGGCTGATTTCCGGAAAGCCCTTGCCCTTGGCTATGCGCGTCAGCAATGCCTCAATCGAGCACATATATTTATTGGGATTAATGCCCAGCGCGCGGAAGGCCTCTCGGTATGGGACGATATCCGGCGACTGCTTGACCGTCACGCCGGCAAGCGCGGACTCGCATTCGGCTATGCTCCCGTGCAAAAGCGCGGAAACCTCAGGCCGCGGCAGACGGTTGTCCACCCCAAACACCGCCACAACGCCAAAGCAGGCATCCGGCAGCAAATTGAATACATCCTTCGAAACTTCAAACTTCATAGTGCAACTCTCCAATTTAATAGCATGTGAATAGAATAATCTGTCGCTTTTCCGAAAGCTCGGCCAGCAGCTCCAAAACACGCGCGCGGCGCTCCGGGTCGAGGTTCACCAGCGCATCGTCGAGCACAACAGGGCAGGGCTCATCCGTGGGCAGGGTCAGATCAATAATTGCCAGCCGCAGCGCAAGATACATTAAATCCGATGCCCCGGCGCTCATATAAAGTGCCGGACGCTGCAGGGCATCTCCGGAAAGATGCGTCATGACCGCAAAGTCACGGTCAAGGCTCAGCTCATCGTAGCGCCCGTCTGTAAGACGCGCGAGATATTGCGCGGCACGTCTGCCCAGCTCCGGCGAAAAACGCCTTTGCATCTGAGAATCTGCCTGCTTCAGCACTTCTATGGCAAGCTCAAGCGCCGCATATTGCTCCTCGAGCAGGGCTATGCGCTCACTTTTCTCCCGCAGGCTGTCCTCGATTGCGTCTGAGTCGCCCATTGCGGCGGCCAAGCCCTCAAACTGAGCGATGCGGGAGCGCAGACGCGCCTTTGACTCTGCAACGCGTTCGGTCTCCCTTCGCAGGCGGGCAAGTTCCGACGACTCGGTCTCCAGGACAAGGGCGTTTTCCTGCTCGTCACGCTCTGTACGTGCCGCCTGCAAATCCTCACTCGCCCTCTGCCTTGCGCGGCCGGCGGCGCGCCACTGCTCATATTTATGCGCATGTGCGTCTGCCGCCGCATATATCCCGGCCTCTCCCTCGGCATTGAAGCTTTCAAATATCCGCGCCTGCCGTGCTCCGGACTCCGACGCGCGGCTTTTTATCCGCAGAGCGAAAACAAAAAATGCGATTCCGATAATAAGCGCCACTGCCGCGGCGATCAGCCACAGCCCGCCCATAAACGCGAAGGCAATCGCGGCAAGCGCCATAAACACTGTCGCCACATATTGACCGCGGCGGGCAGCCTCCGTGCCCAAATCCTCGGCACGCCCAACTGCGGCCGCGGCCCTCTCCGCCGCCTGTTCGGGCGTCATTGCCGAAAAGGGCCCCGTCTGCACCTGCAGGGCAAGCTTTGACTCCTGCGCTGCGGCGTCCGCAAACGCCTGCTCGAGGCTCCGCGTCTGGTCCCTGGCAGACTCCACAGTCTTGAGTGACGCGCTGCGCTCAGACAATCGCAGGCGCTTTAAACGCGAGTCCAGCTGCCTGGAGATGGACTCGTTGGCCTCAAGCTCACGCTCCGCCCTCGCAATATCCTCGGACACGGCGGAAATCCTTGAAAGACTTTGCTGAGCGAGCTCAACTTCCTGCTCAAGCTCGGGCAAGACCCCTCGTTTATTATATCTTCGCTTCCGCTGCCAGGAGCGCAGACGCTCATCCGCCTCGGAGTAGCTCATGTTCTCATCGCCGGTTGAGACAACGGAGGCGATGCGTCTCTCAAGCTCTGCCGTGCCGCTCACAGCAACTGCACCCTGAGCTATAAACGCACTGCGGAAAAACACGTCCCTGGACACTCCGCAGAGCAGCTGACCCGCATCCGCACCGGAAAGCTCCGGCACCGGCCCGCCTGTGCCGGTATACACCGCGCTAAACTCGCGCATCGGTGCGCCCGGCAGTCGTGTGCCGCGCCGCAGTGTTATCTCCTGTCCGTGATGGCTGATTTCCATTGTGCCCTCCATCGGTCTGCCTGACCAGGGCGCAAAGCGCTGCTTATCGGGCAGGTAGCCCACACGCGCGCGCTCGGCACTGTCAATGCCGTAGAGCATGGCGCGGATGAAGGCGCACCAGCTTGATTTTCCGCTCTCATTCGGCGAAGTTATGACGTTTAGTCCCTCTTTGAGCTCCAGAGTCCTGTTTTCAAGCTGACCAAAGGAAGCTGTCATCCTTCTAATAATCAAGTCTGCTCAGCCTCCTCTCTGCCTTCCAGTGCCGCAAGGCCCCAGCGCGCGGCGCGCTCTATACGCTCACGCGCAGCAGTGTCAGTGGTATCGTTCAGTCTCACGCGCAACAGTGTCAAAAACACGCCGCGCAGTGAATCCTCTCCGGCATTTTCCCAGATATCAAAGCGGGGGCTGGTCTCATCAAGTAGCCGGTATGAGAACACTTTGCCATCAAGCTCTCGGCGCAGCTGCGCCAGCCGGGGCGCCGTGTGTGTTTCGCCGCGGAGTATTATCTTATATGTATTGCGTGCATCAAGCTCCGGCAGTTCGACCGAGCCGTCGTCATTTACCTCCAGCTCAAGTGCCTCGTATCTGCGCGAGCAGATCGGGACAAACTGCAGCTCGACATTCCCCGGCTCAACGTCCGCAATTATGACGCCTTTTTCGCCGCTTTCATCGAAGCCGCGCCCCTCAGGGCAGCCCGGCCAGGCATAAAAACAGTTGCCCGCCCGGCGCAGGCCGCTAAAGCTGTGAACATGTCCAAGAGCGACGTAGTCCATGCCGCTTTCGGCAAGCTCCGACTCCAAAATCGGGTTATACTGAGAGTTTGCAGAAAGCTCGCCATGCAGACACAAAAGCTCTGTCATGCCCTGCCGCCTATCTGCCGCGAAGCCGCCTAGCAGTCCAGTTGAATGCCTGTCTGTGAACGCCGCGCCCCAAACCCGGACATTGAGCGAGGAAATTTCCCAGGCTTGTGGCTGTTCGGAGGCGAAAACGCGCACATTTTCAGGTAGTTTGAGCCTATGGAAGCTGCTGCCTCTGCTATAAAAATCGTGGTTGCCCGGCGCAATGAACACAGGAACCTCCAGCTGTGCAAGTGCTATGCCCAGAGCCTCCTCAGTCTCGGCAAACGCGCTGTGACTGTCGAAAACATCGCCGGACAGCAGCACAAGCTGGGCTCCGCTCCGGGCACGCAGCTCCACAAGACGGCGCAACAAATCTCGCTGCTCTGCTCGGCGCAAGGCAGCCTTTTCCTCTGAAAGACCCTCAAACGGCGAGTCCAGGTGCAGGTCCGCCGCATGCAGCAGGCGAATCATTGGAGCCTCACCGCCTCAGCCTTCAGGCAGGCACCGGTCTCCGTGTCAATCTCGAAAATTGCACCCTCCATTTTAGCCGGACCGCTTGCCGCCTCGTAGCGCCGGGGCACATCGCCGAGGAACTTTCCGATAGACTGCTCGGGCTTTATTCCGAGGACCGACTCGACCGCCCCGCTCATGCCCAAATCGCTTATATACCCCGTACCACGCGGCAAAACTCTCGCATCTGAGGTCTGTACGTGGGTGTGCGTTCCCCACACGGCGGAGACGCGTCCGTCCAGATAGTAGCCCATGGCGAGCTTCTCACTCGTGGCCTCGGCATGAAAGTCGACGAGCACCATTTTGACTTCAGAGTTGGCAAGAATAGCATCCGCCACCAAAAACGGGTTATCTGTATTTGAGTCAAGCGTGAAGCGACCCATTAAATTCATGACTAAAATCGGCCCAAAGGGGGTCGTAAAGGTCGCATAGCCGCGACCCGGACACTGCGGTGCAAAGTTTGCCGGGCGCAGAATGCAGGCTTTATCGTCCAGATACGGCTGCAGCTCCCAGCGGGTCCAGGTGTGATTGCCGAGCGTGATAACGTCCGCGCCGGCCTGGAATATTGCATCCGCCTGCTTCGGCGTCACGCCGACCACATTGGCGTTCTCGCCATTGGCGACAACAAAATCAGCCCCCAGCTCCTTGCGGATGCGCCGGAGATTTCCTGTCAGGTATTCCAGTCCGGGAGCGCCCACGACATCTCCAATGGCCAAAATTCTATAGAGCATCGCCCATCATCCTTTGCTTTCTTATATCAGAAAATTATACCACAATTTGCATTTATCATCAAACCATATTATTGCCTGTACCGGAGCATAATAACAATGCAATAACAATTTGGAGGTAGACATTATGAATAAAAATTCCAGCGCTAATTTTCTCAAGGGCATGGGTGTGGGTCTCGCAGTCGGCGCATCAGTCGGCATGGTCATGGCACCGCGGAAGAAAAGCACCAGCATGGTCGGAAAGGCTCTCAAGGCCGCCGGCGAAATTGCCGAAAACATTTCTGACGCAATGATTCACTAAACTCGATAAAAACGCTTGCAATTGAGGACAGGCTGTGCTAATATACTAGGGCGCTCGTGTGCGCCGTTAGCTCAGCTGGATAGAGCGTCTGGCTACGGACCAGAAGGTCGGGAGTTCGAATCTCTCACGGCGTGCCAGAAATAAATCCCCTGAAACCAACTTGGTTTCAGGGGATTTTCTTTTATTCTTGCGCGTCTCTTGCGTCACGTTTTTTTGTTTTTTCCAGGAGTGCAATGCGCTGACGCTCGCGTATTTTATCGCTCAAACGCTCCCAGGCGTCCGGAAGAATGTCATGACGGAGCTTTTTCCAGCCGCGCACCAGCAGTCTTATGATACAGTAGGCCACAAGGCCGAAGGGAAACAGTCCGAATATTATCGCCGCAACGAGCAGCACAGCAAGGATGTCCTCGGTGTAGCGCGCCGCGTTCTCCCAATACGGAAGCACGATGGAAACCTGTGACATGGAGCGCGTTCCGAGCTGTTCAATGACAGCAAGCGAGCCGCCATAGGAAAAACGGCCTGTATTCTCAAGCGCTATGCCCGCCGTCACATTGTCCTTCAGGCTGAAGCCGGTCTCCAGGATGTTCAGTGCAAAGCCGGTGATCGGGTCTGCACAAACCATCTCGTAGCTGTCAATCGTCTCTTCAACATCAGGTGTCAGCGCGTCCATGGCATCAAAATGCATAAACATGCCGCCCTCGCCCATATAGGCGCGCTTGTCCGCAGAGTCGTCTTCCCGCTGCACCACGCCCGCAACGATATATGGGTTGCCTCCGATTGTGACCTCCATGCCGGCAAGATCGAAGCTTCCGAAAAGCTGCCAGGCCAGCGCCTCATCGAGCACGACAGAGTCGTGCATGAGATCTGTCTCGCTGATATAAGAGCCTGATCTCAGGCGCAGCTGGTGGAAGTAAAACCAGTCGCCGCCCACACCCAGGGTCGTCACTGTGGTGGAGCCCTTGTTTCCGCTCACGCTGACCTCGGCCTGACCGCAGTATGCGTCCTTCCAGAGGGTTCCGGACTCGGACCCGGGCTCCTCCGGTGCTGCCTCGGCCAGTGCCGGGTCTATTTTCTCGCGGAAGGTATAGATATCCTTAAATGTCTTGCCATTGCCGTTGGCGAAGAAGGCCGAGACCTGTGAAAACCGCCCGCCGCTCTCTCCGCGAAAGCGCTTTGCAACCAGCTGCGACTGCATCGCTCCCGATAAGTTGGAATAGGCAATGAGACAGGCCGAGCACAGGAGTACAAGGACAAGCAAGACAGAAAACAGAGCTATCTGTTTTTTACTGAGCTTTAGCCATTTCTTCATATTAGTTTTCCGGCATCCGCACGAGCATTCCACTTTCGATGGGCTTTGTGGAGGTCGTTATTACAAAGTCTCCATATGCCACGCCTGAAACTGCCGTAAAGTTATCGTCCTCAGCCAGAATCTGAACGTCCACGCGGGTAGCAACATATCGGTTGTTCAGCGGGCTCGACTTCGCCTCGACTATGAGCACGAAGCTGCCGTTTGTATCTGAACGAACTGCGCTCTTGGGGACAATGACCTCATAGTTCTGGCTGCGCTGTCCGATAGAGATTGAGACCTGCTGTCCGCTCTGAATATTGTCACCGGTAACTTCAAAGTGCAGAATCTTACCGCTCTGCGGGTTCTGAGGATCTGTCTTTATGGTGACGAGACGTCCCTGCATATTCGAGCCGCCCCAGTATCCCGTGCTTATCTCGGCAGCGTCGCCAACGGTTACCTTTTTAGCCTGATCCGTAGTGACCGGCATGGAAACCATATAGCCACGGTCGGGAACCTCGATTGTGCACATGGCAGTTGCGGGATCGCAGGTGTTGCCGGCTGTGACGTTCATGGACTTAATCACGCCTGCGACCTCTGCGCGAATCTCGCCGCCTTCGCCGCCTGAGCCAAGATCGGAAATTTGCTGCTGAGTTTTTGCGATCTCCTGAGCCATTTTGCCCAGATCCAGATCGTCCAGCTTCCCACTTATAAGCGCAGACTCAAGCGCATCCTGACAAGCTATAACAGTGTCCTTGGACACCTCATAATTATCGCGCTTGGTTTTATAGGAGTTGTATTTCTCCTCGGCGTTATCCATGCTTGCCTTTGCCTCATCGCGCTTTTTCATAAGAGCCGCGTTATTGGGAGATATGCCCTCATAGTAAGCGTCCAGTGCCGAGTTATAGCTTGAACGCGCGCTATCAACGGCATCATTCGCATCCATAACATTTTCATAGCCCCCGGCGATGCTTTTGAGGGTCTTGTCCGACAGCTTGTCTATCAGGGCTTTAAACGGTTCATCGTCCATACTAACGCCGCTTAGACTGAGATTGTCGCGTTCTTTTTGTGTGTTATCGTTATCTTTGAAATATTCGTTAATATCCATATCCTTGTTCTTAGCTGTGAAGGCATTGCATATTGCCGTGGCATAGGGCTTTGCAAGGGAAATGCTTATCCCGGTTATCTCATCTATGTTATTGGCCTTGCGGTATGCGCTCTTAGCAAGCTCCAGAAGCAGCGTATACTCATTTTTATACTGTATCATCGCAGCGTCGTATTTGACGATAGCTGCATTCAGCACTGCAAGAGCGCTCTCCACCGGGGCATAGCTCGGTGAGCCGCCGCCACTGGTTTCCCCGCCTGCCGCGGCAAGCTTGCTCTCTGCATCCTTGAGGGCGGCAACCGCCCTGTCATAGTCCGCCTTGGCGGCGGCGAGCTGCTCGTCCGTTATCATGTTTGCGTCACGCTCGGCAATCGCATACTCCAGCTTTTCACGGGCACGCGCCACTGTTCGACTCTCACCCGAGCCGGCGCTGGCACCAAGATTAATGAGCTTGACCTGATAGTTATACTGCTGATCGGCCAGGGTTGCCTTGAGCTGCTCAAGCTCATCGCTGTCGCCCTCTGCCAGAATGAACAGCAGGTCGCCGACCTCAACCTCCTCGTCGAGTCTGACCATAACCGACTTGACCTTGCGGCTGTCGG